>NZ_JADBSA010000016.1:0-7667 GCF_020246945.1 Microcystis sp. M113S1
GCACTAGCTAGGGTGAGAGTGAGATTTCCGGCGGTGACGGTTTGGGCGACGGTACTGCCGAGATTGAGGTTGATGGTTTTAGTTGTAGTCGCCGCAAAGTCGAGGGTATCGATTCCAGAGGCATCAATTAGGAGATCGCTATTCAAGACCAGATCCGTGTCGAAGAGGTAAGTGTCGTTATTGGCCCCGCCATCGAGGGTGTCATTACCTCCTAAACCGCTAAGGGTGTCATTACCTCCCACTCCAGCTAGGGCATCGGCAAAGCTTGTCCCGACCAAGTTGTTATTGCCCGAGTTACCATCATTGTCAAGAATGGTGGACGTAGCGTTGTTAGGTCCACTAATAGTGTAGCCGACGGGGGCGGTAATTGTGGTGATGATGGTTTCGCCGGGGTCACTAAAGAGGTCATCTTTGGTGGGCAGAGTGATGGTGGCTTTGGAGGAACCTGCCAAAAAGGTGGCTTTGCCGGCTCCAGGGTTGGTGTAGTCAACACTTGGAGTGGCTGTCCCCGCCAAGGTGTAGTTGACGGTTAAGGCACTGGAGAGGTCGCCGGTGCGGGTGAGGGTAAAGACACTGCTCACTGAACCTGCTTCCTTGCCGTCTGTGGTTTTGGCGATCGAGATTGTTTTCGTCGAAGCAGTATCAATCGTGAGTGACCAACCATCAGCAATTTCACCAACATCAACAAACTGATAGTCGTCAAAGGCATACAAACTCCAGGTGCCATTCCCACTGGTATTCTTGAAAACAGATAGGTCTGCGACATAAGGTCCGACAGGGGCTGGGGAGTCAAAAACATCACCATCACCACTATCAATATCGTTAGGTTTATAAGAACCACTGATAGTTACATTGGAGTCGTCAATCAGAGTTGCGGCACTGGCATCAAAGGTTAAGTTGACCCCGCTAACCGGCACTTCTTCTCCAATATCGGACATTAGGATTGATTTGGAACCAGTGGGGCCGACTAAAAGGATATCTACATCTCCAATCCAGGTATGACTAACATTGTTGAGGGTGACTTTTAAGTTACTGATGTTGCCGCTTAACCCAGATACGCTGATGCTAGAAGGATAAGGATTTGTTCCGCCAATACTCTCATCATCAATCGAGATAGGATCAGAATTAGTAAATGTATTACCTGTACTGTCATTGTCAAGAATGGTGGCCGTAGCCGTGTCAGCTCCACTGATAGTGTAGCCGGCGGGGGCGGTAATTTTGGTGATGATGGTTTCGTTGGGATCACTCAAGAGGTCATCTTTGGTGGGCAGAGTGATGGTGGCTTTGGAGGAACCTGCCAAAAAGGTGGCTTTGCCGGCTCCAGGGTTGGTGTAGTCAACACCTGGAGTGGCTGTCCCCGCCAAGGTGTAGTTAACGGTTAAGGCACTGGAGAGGTCGCCGGTGCGGGTGAGGGTAAAGACACTGCTCACTGGACCTGCTTCCTTGCCGTCTGTGGTTTTGGCGATCGAGATTGATTTTGTGCTAGGCCCCGCTAATTTCCATCCCATATCTTTAAACAAACCTAAGGTCACAGGGCCAGGGTTAAGAATACTTTCCCCAAAGCCAATAGAATAGGTCATGAGGGCGTTGGGAGTATTGTTAAATACTTCATCCAGGTGAGAGTAACTTGAACCACCACTCCAAGTGCTTGGTGCGTAGAGCTTGACTCGGTTTCCGCCATTAGCAGCATTGGCATTAGACCCGTCAAAGAAAATGTTGTTGCTGGTAAGCTGACTGCCCAAAGCAGTAGAAGGATTGGGAAATAGGGACGTATTCAACAAACTTTGTCCAGAACCATTTTCGGTAAAACGATCATAGATTCCTGGAGAACCAGTGCCGAATCCCCATGAGCCTACGCCAGATTGATTGTTCATCAAACCCAAGAAACCTAAACCATGGCCTAGTTCATGCAGAACAACACTGACGAAACTAATCTGGTTCGTTGGTACGTTATTGTCTAACCCGTAATACCAGTTAAAGTTACTGTTAAACTGGGATCCAATATCACTTGCTGCTGGGTCTAAATCTTGTCCTGCCAAGGAATTTGCTAGTGCAACGGGATACCAGGTATTTGTTTGAGGGGCAGCTGAAAAATTCCTGAAGAAGCTCTCTGGCCCGGCTTGCCCCAGAATACCAGAACCTAAATTAGCAAAGGAAGCATTAACATTAATCGGCACCGAAGAATCCAGTAAACTCTCCCAAATATCTACAGCAAACTGAAAGGCCGTTTGAGCCACGGGAGTAAACCCTGTGTAATTAACATTGATAACAGTATTGCTTTTAGGAAAATCAACTTGTCCTGTTGATGTAAGGAAGTTGCTCGGTAATGAAACCCGAAAACGACTGGGATTGGGGTCTAGGAAAAGAGAAGCCTTCGGCAAAATTACCCCTCCCTGGGATGACTTTAGCATTTCCCACAGCCCACGGTTTCCCGTCTCCGTTACACTCACTTGATGCCGAGATGGCGAGTGTAGGTCTGCTAACCCAGATATTCTTTGAATGGGAAGAAAATCTTTGATTTGGTTATCTGTCGAGTTTGTCTCGATACCCTGAAATCCTAATTCCTCCAGGCTCGGCAACAAGCCTTGAATATTATTACTTTTTATTACTAGAGCAACTGTGTTTCCAGCCGCACTCTGTCCAGCTTGCACTGGGGTTTCCCTCGATACACTTAAATCCCCAGAACCTGTTAAATCAGCTGTGATTGGGAAGGATTGCTCAAAACCCAAAGCATCCTTTAAGGACGGCACATCTATACGCAATGAATTGGAACTTACTTGTGTTGTCTTCATGATTTTGCCTCCCTAATTGTCCGAAAATTAATCGGTCAATTACTTAAGTTTGTTAATTCTTTCTGTTTATGGTTAGGGAAAAAGACAAGCTCAACCTTTCTGCCTTAAGGATAAATTTCTCATCTACTTATGATCATAATATAGACATTTAACAAATAAATAAATTTTTTCTTAAATTAATTTATCCAAGAGCCTGATTAGTCACCGCAATAAGAACAGTATTATTGAGAATTAAAAAACCTAGAGGTATTAAGCTGCCCGTGCATTTAAATTGCTTAAATTGCTGGTTGAGACGCGGTTAAAATGCGTTGCGTAAATGCGTCTTAGCTTACCAGGTCAGGGTTTCTCAATCAACAGAGGAAATACTAAGACTATTTTTCAAAAACTGTGGCCTAATTATAGAAAGGATCATTAAGTGGATAAATCGGCTCTTATCGTTTCTGTGTGGAAGGGAGAAGAATAGGGATAATTTTTCAAAAAATAGTCTTCAAAGCTTTATCTAGCAAGACTTGTACAAATAATAAACACTAATAATATATCAGGTTTGTCAGAGACGATAAATGGGTAATGTTTGGGGATAAAAATAGTTTTTTATTCAAAAAATTGCAAGCTTTTTCATGTTTCTTTGACTGATTGATGAATTGGCGATATAAATCAGTAATTTCCCTTATTTTTGATTAATTATCAGCCCAATATACACCTCGATATTATTACAATAAAACAACCACCACATTCAAATTACTACCTATTGCTTAAATTAAACCTTCTCCTCACTTCAGTCTGGTTTCTGCGGTTTGATTGCTTGTTATCACCAACTGAAGAAATCTTCCCTTTAGATGAGCCTACTTTTACCTCAATCTGCTTAACCGAAACCGTGGCTAAATTAATCTTTTTTTCCCAAGTTCCCTAGAAAGATTAAGGTAAAAATTAGCTCTATCGGCCTTTAGATTGACTGATCATGGCTATTTACCACTGGTGCGGGGCTATCCTCGCCAATCCAAGCCCTAACTAACTCGTAGCAGAGACCGAGCAGAACCGGCCCGACGAACAAACCGATAATCCCGTAGGCGATCACTCCCCCGAACACCCCTAGCAGAATCACCACCATGGGAATGGGCAGGCCGCGCCCCATTAAGATGGGTTTGAGGAAATTATCCACCAAGGTGGCGGGAATCATCCAGAGGGTAAATAATAGGGCGATGGAATTGGGTAGTGTTACCCAAGCGTGAATGAGCGCCCCCAAGACAATCAAACTGGGGCCAATTTGGAGAATGCCCAAAATTAGGGTGAGGAGAGTTAATAAACCGGCCGCAGGTGTTCCCACCGCTACTAAACCGATGCCGATCAAAAGACTCTGGATAATGGCAACGCCAATAATACCGCGGCTAACATTGCGGACGGTGGAGGCGGTAAGACTGGCCAGCGCGATTCCTCGACCTGGGGCGATCTTTTCCGCTAACCGGTTCATCAGGTGAGTCAGATTTTTAGCCGAGAGGGTCAGTGCCGCCGCAATCAGAATCGAGACGATAAATTTCAGCACCGTCAGACCAGTACTGGTGGCCAGAGAAAGGGAGATTTTCCCCAGTTCTTTTAATTGTGGCTCGAAGCGTTGAAGAAATTGACCCGTATTATCTGATGCCTGCTGCCAGAGACTGGCAATCCTTTCGCCGATCAGCGGCCAGGTGGCCACATCGGTGGGGGGAGGGGGAATCAGCACCGCACCAGTATCGATATATTCGGCCAGCGTTCGCAGATTACCCGCCAGAACCGCTGCAATGCCACTCACCGGACCGATAATAATCCCTAGAGAAAGTAGGGTGAGCAGAACTGTGGCCAGTTTAGCCCGGCCAGCGAGTAACTTTTTTAACCAGAGAAAGAGGGGATACCAAGCGATCGCTAGAATTGCTCCCCAGAGGATCATGGTTAGGAAGGGACGCAGCAGGGTGAACCCAGCAAATAACAACAGGCCGAGAAAAAACAGCCGGATGACGAGATCGATAATTTTAGCGTCATTTTTCATCAATAGCAATCGCCTTTTGGCTAGATGAGGACATTTCTGCAATTATGGCAGTTTTTAGTTATCGGTAGTGATTTGCTAGTAGTGGTGATCCGTCTTGCTTATCTCGTGGGGATTGTGTAAAGTATTTCCTAATCAAAATAATTGCCCAATAAATCTTTAAAACTGATTCTTTTAGGGTAAATCTCCTGACAAATATTTTTTGGGTCGTTGCAATGCTTGCTTTAAATAGTCTTGAGGGAGTAAAATCGACTAATTTAATCTGTTAACAAGGATGCCGGCAAATTTATTAGAAGTGCGGGGAGCCACCCGTCGATTTGGGGGATTAGTCGCTGTCGATGGAGTTTCCTTTCAGGTACAAAAAAACGAGATTTTTGGCTTAATTGGACCCAATGGGGCGGGAAAAACGACTTTATTTAATCTGATCACCGGTTTAATTCCCCTATCGAGTGGTGATTTAATTTATCAAGGGTACAGTCTGGCGAATTATCGTCCTCACCAGATCGCTCAGGCAGGAATTGCCCGTACTTTCCAGAATTTGCGCTTATTTGGTGAATTATCGGCTTTAGAAAATGTAGCGATCGCTGGTAACATTCACAATAGCTCCAATCTCTGGACGGGAATTTTGGGTTTACCAGTTTCGAGAAGGGAGGAGGAAAAAACCTACAAAAGAGCAGAGGAATTATTAGATTTAGTCGGATTAACCGACCAAAGCAATCGGAAAGCCTGTAATTTAGCCTATGGTGATCAAAGACGCTTGGAAATTGCCCGCGCCTTAGCTTTGCAACCCCAGTTATTACTCCTCGATGAACCGGCAGCCGGGATGAATCCCAGCGAAAAGGGGTCATTAAGTCAGCTAATTCGACAAATTCGTGATAATTTAGCTTTAACTGTCCTGTTAATCGAACATCATGTGCCTTTAGTGATGGGATTATGCGATCGCATGGCCGTGTTAGATTTCGGTAAGTTAATCGCTTTGGGAGAGCCAGCCACAGTTAGGAGCAATCCTGCGGTGATTGAAGCTTATTTAGGGGATGAATAAGGATTTTAGATATAGCAGCTATCTTCATGGTGAGGTACGAAGTTTTCGTTTTGGGGAGCCGGTCGTCAGTTATCTAGGATACTGGGAAGCAGTGCGTCTAATTCTTGGATGGCTTTTTCTCTGAGTTGTTTCACCTCGTTGATTTTGCCTTGTAGGTTATCAAGATAAGTGACGATTTCTTGTTCTAAATCCCAATTTTTACTCATATTCACCCTCACCTGTAAACAAATCATAAAACAAAGAAACCAAAATAATAACCGTTTGCTCTAATTCTATCATCTCCTCAAAATCCCGATCACCAGTAATCAAAAAATCCGCCTCACTAACCCTTGCTAAAGCGATAAACTTAGCATCTTTCGGATCCCTTGTAAAGTCAACATTAACATTAACTTCTATTAACTTTGTGCTATTTTCAATTAAAGTTAACCATTCTGCTTTCTTGGTATCACGTAGTTTTAACTTCTTTCGCTGTAAAACTTCTCTATACTCATCTAAAATTTCCTGTGATACTATCCAATCATAATCAGCATGACTAATAATAAAATTAATCACCTTTTCTGGTTTTCCATCAGCAACCGCCGCAGAAATAAGGATATTTGTATCAATAATAACTCTCATTCTCCTCTCCGATAAGCTTCAATTTCCGCCGCAATTTCTTCATCGGTTAACGGATTATCAGCGTGTAAAGCTTGGGTTTCTTGGCATAAACGCTTAAATTCTTCTGCTAACCTTACTTTTTCAGGATCAATCGGTTTATCCTTATTTTGTTCCCGTTCTTTTCGATACTTCCTAATCTTTTCTTTTAATAAGGCTTTTGCGGATTCTGTCCCTTTAACATAATCAGGTAATATAATTTCATACTCTTGTTCTTCTAATAGCTGAAATGCTTTAGAAATAACCTCTTGATGGGTGTTATATTTACCAGTTTTCAGTTGTCTTTCTAAAAACTGTTCTTGTTCAGGAGTTAACGTAATTTGTATCATAATTACCAAATAGTTTGAAGGTTAGATAAAGCTTGAATAGTCAGATAAATAGATGATTTCAATAATTGATATAGCAGAAACCTTAATCTGACCTTGATTCCCAACGACATTTTATCAGGTATTTAAAGTGGTCAAAGACAATCTTTCATACTTCTTAGAAGAACCATCTTCTCAACTGCTTTGTATTCCCTCAATCTGAGAACTCAAAACCGCTTCTTGACGAACGTACATCGAAATTACGCCATCAAGACGACCTAAAGCTCTGTCTGCATCAGAAAGCAAGCGTCTAAGCTCAGAATCCCTGTTTATCGGCGGATTTGGCGGTAAAGCAGCAGGAATGAAAGCAGTGTAACCTTCAACTTGTTTGATAAATTGACCCGAACGCATAATAAGAACTAACAGTGGGGAATCTTATTTTAGTTTTTGGCTGTTTAGTAAAATAAGATTAAGCTGAATATAACAATAATTGTAATTGCTCGATCGCTTCCTTTAGCCTTTCTACCCCTGCAAACTTACTGGCAATTTCCGTCACCTCTTGGGAAGTGCGGAAGTGGGGAGATTTTCCCAAAACCCTTGACAAATGGCGAGACTTGCTTTAGACTTTATATATAATGGGAATCCGTGCGCCCATATATATAGGGTTTTTGAGGGAAGATAAGAGAGAAAAAAATAGCCTGAAAAACCGGGTTGAGAAGGTATAACTGAACTTCCACCGTATGAATATACTAGCTATGGCTAAAAGTCTTAGAGAGCCTGAGTTAAAGCCATATAATACTAATGGACTACTGGTCACAAACTCCTGAAATCCTTACGCAGATAGGGCTTGAGGCAAA
>NZ_JADBSA010000160.1:0-47441 GCF_020246945.1 Microcystis sp. M113S1
CAGGTGGTCAACTACCTAATTTTCAGGGAAAAAGTACCTGAATTTTCCCCCTGATCACTCCCAGGCCTGGTACTTTTTGATTGACAAAAAGTCTAAAAGTCTTACCCAACAAGGTTTTTAGATTTATTCAGCAGACCCTATCTAACAATTATTTCCTGTCGCTATCATTACCAAGATTAGCTATTGCTGTAGGGTGCGTTACCTAATCTGGCTCCTACTGCTGCACCGATAGATTTTGGGGAACGCACCATGCTAATTCATTCAAGCAAGTGATTGCCAGCTAACAACGCCTCTGCACACCGACTGCCGAGATTTAATCGGTTATGACCCTAAGGTTATCCCCACAGTGAACAGCAATCAGTGAACTGAAAACTCACATCTGATAACTGATAACTGATCACTGACTTCCCAACCCCTGCTATACAATGGTTTTTGACTTGTTTTTTGGAAGGGAACGCTAAACTATGTATTCGATCGATATTACCCTGAAACTCTCCCCCATCCCCATTTCCGTGCAGCGCAAGGAAGAAGCAGCAGCAGACGCTTTGTATCAAACAATTATTAACGCTATGCGATCGCCAAATCCGGAATTATTAGAATTAACCTGCGAAAAACAAACCGATAAAAAGGTGGCGGTTTTGAGCGATCAGATCAGTGCGGTGATTGTTTCACAAAAATCCGGGGCTGCCTCCACTGGTAGAGCGCCGGGGTTTGTCGCTTTAGCCACAGAATAGTTCTTTAATCAGTTATCAGTGAGCAGTAACCAGTAATCAGTGACAAGAAAACGGCAATCGCCTACATAACACTTTCCACTGAAAACTCAAAACTGATAACTGATAACTGATCAACTCATAATTATGACTATAAAAGTAAAAGACCTCTGCTTTAGCTGGCCGAATGGGAAATCAGTATTAAATGGCTGCTCTTTGCAAGTTCCCAGAGGGGAATTTTGGATGTTGTTGGGGACAAATGGCAGCGGTAAATCAACCCTGCTGCGGCTCTTAGCGGGATTATTAAAACCTAGTCGCGGGGAAATAGAGATACCTAACCCCCTCGGTTTTGTTTTTCAAAATCCCGACCATCAGTTAGTTATGCCAACAGTGGGGGCAGATGTGGCTTTTGGGTTGGTATCCGAGGGTTTATCCACGCCGGCAATTCGGGCGCGGGTGCGGGAATCCCTAGGGGCGGTGAATTTATTAGAAATGGAAAAACGACCGATCTATGCTCTCAGTGGCGGACAAAAGCAAAGAATCGCCATTGCGGGGGCTTTAGCTCGTCATTGCGAGGTTTTGCTCTTTGATGAACCCACCGCCCTTTTGGATGGGGATACCCAGCTAGAATTAGTCTCTCAAGTGCAGAAATTGGTCAAAAACCGGGGGATTACGGCCCTTTGGGTGACGCATCGCCTGGAGGAATTGGATTACAGCGATGGGGCATTTTTGTTGGAGGGGGGCAAGGTAACGGATCAGGGAAATGCCCTAGAATTAAAAGCGAGATTATTGGCAAGTGCGGCGGTTGAATCTTAAATTTTTTGTTAATATCATTAGGATGCTGTTTTTTAGAACTGCCCTTAATGCCACACCAATTACTCTCAAAGCCATGGTTAATTTCTCTGATCGTTCCCTTCTGCTGGTTGATGGCTACAACGTAATCGGCTCTTGGCCGTCCCTGAAAAAAATTAGCGATCGCCACGGTCTCGAACCGGCGCGAGACAAGTTAATTGAAACCCTAATCGGTTACACCCACCATCAGGGTTATCAAACCCAAATCGTCTTCGATTCCTACCTTCAAGATACCCCCGGCAGCCAGGAACGCTACACTAACCATTTATCGGTTTATTTTACCGCTCACGCTCAAACCGCCGACACCTATATCGAGAAAACCTGTGCCGATTTTTGGCACGATCGCGCCCCAGCTATCGGACGGATTATCGTCGCTACCTCTGATAATGCCCAAAA
The DNA here is from genome assembly GCF_020246945.1 of Microcystis sp. M113S1. Classification (NCBI taxonomy): domain Bacteria; kingdom Bacillati; phylum Cyanobacteriota; class Cyanophyceae; order Chroococcales; family Microcystaceae; genus Microcystis; species Microcystis sp. M113S1. The sequence continues at coordinate 1,959 of NZ_JADBSA010000160.1, forward strand.
AATGACGGTTATGGGTTATGGGGCCCAGTGGATTTCCGCTCAACGTCTGGAAATCGAGGTGGATTTAACCGGTCGTCGTCTGAGAAAATCCCAGAGTTCTTCTCAAAGTCCCAAAGGGCGTTTTTTATTCCATTCTCTCGATGCTAAGGTGCAACAGAAATTAGAGAAAATGCGCCACGGAATTAGTTATCAAAAACCTTGACAAATTACCCCAAATATGTATCGACAAAAATCCCCCTTAGAGGCACAGGTAACTGTGTCTCTAGGTTTTTAAAGGTCAGTTGCGGTCTGGGGGATTTTGTCAAAAGCTGGCCCCTCTAAACCACTGGTGTCACAGTTGCAATTCTGCTAAACCTAAATAATAAATTCCCGTGGGTGTCACTTGGAAGCGACAGGGTAAAACTTTGACTCCTTTAGCCACTGCTTGACGCAATAACTGCCCGTATTTAGTATCCTTACTATCCCCCGGAGCAAACTGGTCACAATCACCCCGATTAATAAAGTAGAGCATAATCGCCTCCGCTGCCGGCAATAAAGCCATTAATTCCTGTAAATGCTTCTGTCCCCGCGTGGTGACAGTATCGGGAAAAAGTGCCGTTTCTCCCTGATTCCAAGTGGTATTTTTGACCTCGATATAGGTGAGGGATTTATCACCATGGGTCAACAGAAAATCAATTCTACTGCCATTATTTTGACCGTAGGCCACTTCCGATCGCACCTCGGTGTCATTTTTGACCAAATCGGGAAAAAATCCTTGCAACAGGGCATTTTTCACCACCTGATTGGGAAGATTGGTATTAACTCCCACCCAAGTCTCTCCCAGTTGAATCATCTCCCAGGTATAAGCTAATTTTCGCTTCGGGTTATCACTGCGAGAAAGATAAACCGGTTGACCCTCTACACATACATCCGTCATCGGTCCGGTATTAGCGCAATGGGCCGTAATTAATTCTCCGTTGTCCAGTTGTATCTCGGCAAAAAAGCGTTTGTAACGTTTAATTAAAATACCCTTGACAAGAGAAGGATAAGTGTGAACCAACAAGGGAGTCATTAAATTTTCGCCACGGAAAAAAACAGCGTGTTCTTTTGATATTAACGCGAGTTTTAGCGGAAAATAGCTTATAGTTTCAGAAGAATTGTCCCAAAGTTTCTAAGTCTAGATTAAGAGGAAAACTACCTTGAAATAGGTTTGTTCAGTCTGTGGCTACGAATACGACCCAGAAATCGGCGATCCTGACAACGATATACCTCCTAACCCCCAACCCCCAACCCCTAACCCCTAACCCCTAACCCCTAACCCCTAACCCCTAACCCCCAACCCCTAACCCCCAACCCCTAACCCCTAACCCCCAACCCCCAACCCCTAACCCCTAACCCCTAACCCCTAACCCCTAACCCCTATTCCCGAAAAACTGATAACCGCTCAGGTACAATAAAACCTTGAGGCTTAATAGACATTGAGATTATGGGTAACACTTTCGGACGACTATTTCGGGTTTCCACTTTTGGAGAATCTCACGGGGGTGGGGTAGGAGTGGTTATCGATGGTTGTCCCCCGCGCTTAGAAATTTCCGAAGAGGAGATTCAAATCGATTTAGACCGTCGCAAACCGGGACAAAGCAGAATCGTGACCCCGCGTCGGGAAAATGACATTTGTGAGATAATTTCGGGCGTTTTTGAAGGCAAAACCCTCGGTACACCGATCGCTATTTTAGTGCGGAATCAGGATGCTCGTTCGCAAGATTACAACGAAATGGCCGAAAAATTCCGACCTTCCCATGCGGATGCCACCTACGAAGCAAAATACGGCATTCGCAACTGGAAAGGAGGAGGCAGATCTTCGGCCCGGGAAACCATCGGCCGGGTGGCCGCAGGAGCGATCGCTAAAAAAATCCTTAAATCTGTCTATAATGTCGAGATTATCGGCTATGTGAAGCGAATTAAAGATCTTGAGGCAATCATCGACCCCAACACCGTCACCCTCGACGAGGTGGAAAGTAATATAGTGCGTTGTCCCAACGGGGAAACGGCCGCCAAAATGATCGCCCTGATTGACCAAATTCGCCTGAATAAGGACTCGATCGGCGGTGTGGTGGAATGTGTAGCCAGAAATGTGCCGAAAGGTCTAGGAGAACCCGTTTTTGATAAGCTAGAAGCCGATTTAGCTAAGGGGATGATGTCCTTACCCGCGAGTAAGGGATTTGAAATCGGATCGGGATTCGCGGGAACCTTCTTAACCGGCAGCGAACACAATGACGAGTATTTTATCGATGATAACGGGGAAATTCGCACCACTAGCAATCGTTCGGGAGGCATCCAAGGGGGAATCAGTAACGGTGAAAATATTATTATCCGCATCGCTTTTAAACCCACCGCGACTATCGGTAAAGAACAAAAAACCGTGACGCGCACCGGGGAAGAAACCACCCTGGCAGCCAAAGGAAGACACGATCCTTGCGTTTTACCCCGGGCCGTCCCTATGGTGGAAGCGATGATGGCTTTGGTATTATGCGATCATCTGCTCCGTTTTCAGGGACAATGTACGGTTAGCGATCGCTTTTTCTAAACCTTTACCCGCGATGAAATTTTTATTCCTTCATTCCAATTTTCCCGCCCAATTTCGCCATTTAATCACGGTTTTAGCTCAAGAACCCCGAAATCAAGTGATTTTCGGCACTACCCGGCAGGAGGGAGAGATAGCGGGGGTAAAAAAATTTATTTACAAGGAAAGTCGCGCTGTTTCTCCCCAAACCCATCATTATGTCCGTCCCCTTGAAAGTGCGGTTTTACAAGGTCAAGCGGTTTATGCTGTTTGCCAACAACTGAAAAATCAAGGATTTTATCCCGATATTGTCTATGCACATTCTGGCTGGGGGCCGGGTCTATTTATCAAGGATATTTTCCCGAAAACTAAGTTTTTAGCTTATTTTGAATGGTTTTATCATGCCCATGGTTCCGATGCTGATTTTGATCCGGCGGACCCCCTTAATGCTGATGCCGAGGCCCGGATTAGAATTAAAAATGCGCCAATCCTCATCGATCTGGTCAGTTGCGATCGAGGTTTATCGCCGACTATCTGGCAAAAACAACAATTTCCCCGCGAATTTCACTCGAAACTGACGGTTTTACACGATGGCATCGATACGGACTATTTTTGTCCCCGTCCCGATGTGCAGTTAGTGATTCCAGAGATAGGTTTAGATTTATCGGGTGTTAAGGAGATTGTCACCTACGCAACCCGGGGAATGGAACCCTATCGCGGTTTTCCCCAATTTATGACGGCTGTTTCCCTAATTTTAGCCCGTCGGCCTAACTGTCATATCGTAATTGTCGGGGAGGATCGGGTCGCTTATGGGAAAACTCTACCGGACGGCAAAACCTATAAACAATTGATGTTAGAAAGCCTTTCTTTGGATTTATCCCGGGTGCATTTTACCGGTTCTCTGCCCTACGGTCAATATAAACAGGTTTTACAGGCATCGGCCGCCCATATCTATCTTACTCGTCCTTTTGTGCTTTCTTGGTCAATGTTAGAGGCTATGGCTATGGGTTGTGTGGTGATTGGTTCCGATACTCCCCCCGTGCGAGAATTAATTACTGATGGGGAAAATGGTTTATTAGTGGATTTCTTTTCTCCCCAACAAATAGCCGATCGCGTGGATGAAGTGTTAAATTATCCCCAGGGTTGGCAAAATCTGCGTTTAAATGCTAGGGAAACTATCAAGCAACGCTACGACCTCAAGCAATGTTTACAGAATCATCTAGATTGGTTATTGAGTTGATTTTTCAGTGATCAGTAATCAGTGAACAGTAATCAGTGAATAGTAAACAGTAATCAGTGAAAAGAAAGCTGCGAACTTGCTGGGTAATTAGTCACCGCAATAAGGACAGCCTTATTGAGAATGACTAAACATAGAAGTATTACTGGGTAAGGGTTTCTCAATCAACATATATGAAATACTTATACTAAATCCAGTTATTAAAGACTGATTATCTATTCCTCCTTTTGCCTCTTGCCTATCCTGATATGTAGCCTATGCTCAACGGATTTAGTATAATATCGCTATTAAATTCTTTCTCTTACAATTCTAATTTCTTCCCAAGCAGGAATATTACCTGCTCGTCTTTCTTCTAATAATACGGAGGCGATGAAACGGTTAAAAACTTGTTCCCTTTTGATGGAATATTGAGAATTTAATTCTTGACATTCTGCCACTGTTAAGTTAACCCCTAATCTTTAGATAGGCGGAAAAAATCACCATTTTATATTGTTATGTTGATTCAATAATTTTTATCCCTGCTCTAAATTCCCGCAGTGCTTGAGCATGATTTTCTATACCAATACAACGCATTAATAAACCTACATCTAAATTCGGTAAAAGTTGCGATTTACTAACAGCTTCATAACCATCATTTCCTAAACTATAAAACAATAACTCATCATTCATCCAAAACCAAACTTCGGGAATTTGTAACCGTTTGTATGCTTCCAGTTTATTAATTCCTCCACTACTAACAACCACCTCAATCACTAAATCAGGATGTTTTCTATTTGCTCCCAATTCATAGGATTTATCACCTTCTCTTTTAACCTTTTCAAATTCATTTTCTAAGGTGACAGAACCAGTAGGAGTAAAATCTAATCCCAAAAATTCTAAATAAATTTCTAGTAAAGCACCAATACGTTCTTTGATAGTTTCGTGTTTTTTCCCTGGCATTTTTCTAATCTCCAAAACTCCATCTAAAAAAGATAACCTTAACCCTGGTCGATCAATTAGCTGTTCAACAGCTTTAAATTCTCTCCAGGTTAAGTCACTAATTAAAATTGGTTCTGCTTCTCGTTCGATGAGTGTAGTTATCATGATTTAAACCCAAATTTAGAGCGTGAATTTTGTTCACTATGATATGATATAAAAACAGAGTATCATAAAAAACATCATGCAAGCATACAAACTCAAAGGAAAAATTGATCAATCTGGTAACTTGCTGATTACCGAACCCCTGAATTTACCCCCCGGAAACGTGGAAATTGTAGTTTGGGCAGCCACAGACACCCTTTAATATTTAATAGAATTTTCTTGCAGCCATTCTGATATAGTTTCTTGACTTTCTTGGTCGTTTGCTAGTCGTTCCATTATTAAAACGACTTCGGGTTCTGGAACATCCAACGAATATCCATTTAATTCCAGAAAGATAGCCATTACTACGAAAGCTACCCGTTTATTACCATCTATAAAAGCATGATTTTTAGCAAATCCATAACCATAAGCCGCAGCTAAATCAAATATACTGGGTGTAGGTTCACCATAAGCAAGTAAATTTTTCGGTCTATCTAAACTAGCTAAAAACAAATTGTTATCTCGCACACCTGCAAGACCACCATGCTGTATTAATTGGTCTTCATGTATAGCTTTAACAATTATTTCATCTAACCAGAAAATTCCATTCATTTCCCTAACTCATGAAGTGCATTTCTGTATTTTGTGCTGACTTTTCTGTAAGCCTCCATTGCTTTTTCAAAATCAGGATTACCAGCAGTTATAATAATACCTGTTGGTGTTTCAGTGACAAATACACTGTCTCCTTCTTGAACTTTAAGTTTTTCCATGGCTTCTTGAGGTAATGTTATAGCCAAGGAATTTCCAACTCTACTAATTTTTAAGGTGTACATTTAGTTAATAACCTCCTATTCAGCCAATTTGAGATAATAATATAAAAACAGAGTATCATAAAAAACATCATGCAAGCATACAAACTCAAAGGAAAAATTGATCAATCTGGTAACTTGCTGATTACCGAACCCCTGAATTTACCCCCTGGAAACGTGGAAATTGTAGTTTGGGCAGCCACAGACACCCTTGATCATACCACAACCCCAACCACTGAATCAGCACCAGAAACACCAAAAAAGACCAACTAAAATCAAGGTTTTGCAAAACTGGTTTGAGAAAACCCAACCTGCACCTCCTGATTTTGATCCAGATCAAGCTAAATGGGAATATTTAAAGGAGAAACATAACCTGTGAAAGTCTTGCTTGATACCAACATAATTGATAGTGTAAACTTAAAGAGTTCACCTATTACCAAAATTCTATGACTCGCTGGTTTAATATTGCCGGTCCTTGTAAAGACGATATCCACTATATGCTCTCTCCCACAGTACGATTACCAGATTTAGAGGAGCTAATTCAACAACGTAGTTATTTTGTCCTTCACGCACCACGACAAACGGGGAAAACCACCGCTATGTTATCCCTAGCAAAACAACTGACTGATACTGGAAATTATGCCGCAGTCATGGTATCTGTAGAAGTAGGAAGTGCATTTAATCATGATCCTACTGCCGCAGAATTAGCAATTTTAGGGGCATGGTATAATACAATTGAGGATAGTTTACCGACCGAATTACAACCAGCTGCTAAACAATGGCAACAGGAAGAACCAGGAAGCAGAATAAAGGCTTTTTTAAGAGGTTGGGCAAAATCTTTAAACCGACCTTTAGTATTATTTATAGATGAAATCGACTCTTTACAAGACCAAACATTAATATCGGTTTTACGACAATTAAGAGATGGTTTTCCTAATCGTCCAGAAAATTTCCCGACCTCAGTAGGATTAATTGGTTTACGAGATGTGAGAGATTATAAAGTAGCATCTGGTGCTAGTGATAGATTAAATACATCTAGTCCTTTTAATATAAAAGTTGCTTCTCTGACTATGCGAAACTTTAATCTTGCAGAAGTGGGAGAATTATATCAACAACATACAGCAGCAACTGGACAAATTTTTACACCTGAAGCTATAGAAACAGCTTATGATTTAACCCAAGGACAACCTTGGTTAGTCAATGCTTTAGCTAAAGAAATTATAGAAAAAATGGTAAAAGATAGAAATACTGCTATTACTAAAGAACACATTTTAACAGCCAAAGAAATATTAATTGCTCGTCAAGATACTCATTTAGATAGTTTAGCGGAAAAACTCAGAGAAAAACGAGTTAAAAACATTATTGAACCAATTTTAGCAGGGCAAACCTTACCCGATACCCTAGCAGATGATAGGCAATATTTAATTGATTTAGGATTATTAAGACGTGATCCGATGGGGGGATTAGTTATTTCTAACCCCATATATCGTGAAGTTATCCCCCGTGTTTTAGTTCAAGGAACTCAGGACAGTTTACCTTTAATTAGTCCTAGTTGGTTGACGGCAAAAGGTGAATTAAATATTGATGGTTTATTAACAGCATTTCTCAAGTTTTGGCGACAACAGGTCGAACCTTTATTAAGTAGTGCTGCTTACCATGAAATTGCCCCCCATATAGTATTAATGGCTTTTTTACATCGTGTGGTTAATGGTGGGGGAGTTTTAGAAAGGGAATATGCAATTGGTAGTGACAGAATGGATTTATGTTTGCGTTATAAAGATGTAATTTTAGGGATTGAATTAAAAGTATGGCGGGATAAAAAACGTGATCCTCAAGCTGATGGAATTGAACAATTAGAATCTTATTTAGGACGTTTGGGATTAGATTTTGGTTGGTTATTTATCTTTGATAGGCGGAAAAATGCCTTACCAATGGAAGAAAGGTTATCAACTGAAGTTGTGCTGACGGAAAATCAATATAGAATTACTGTGATTAGAGCTTGAGTGTTTTAAAAACTTACTGTTTGCGTTACATTTCATTAACGCACCCTACAGGATTAACTTTGAGAATTTTGCTAAACTAGAAATAGGTAGAAAACGAGGAAATATGGCTCTACCGAACCTGTCATGTAAAACTATCAACAACTTATGCTTGTAAAGCTTGTACAATAAGCCTTTGAGTTTTTGTTAGATTGATATTTATCAACTTTAGAGCATTGCTGTGCAGAGAGGGAGCTTGAGGAATTTTCTACAGTGTAAGTTCGGAAGAACCAGAAATATAAAGTTATGACAGTTGCTAATTCATCACTTTCTCAACAATACATACTTGATATTGAACCAGAAGGACGTTTAACTTTACCGCAATAAATCCAACAAATTCTTAATTTAGAATCTGGATATAGATTAATTTTAACTCTGGAAGATAATGGTACATTACAATTAGTTAGTCTCAAAAACCAAGTTAAAAAATTAAGAGGTTTATTAAAAGATAAATCACCTGATAGAAATTTAGTAGATGAACTTATTCAAGAAGGCAGACAGGAGTATTTAAGTGAATAAATCTGTGTTAGATGCTGCTGCCTTTTTAGCTTATCTTAGAGATGAACCAGGAGCAGAAATTGTAGAAAATGCCTTGATTAATGGGTGTTATATCAGTATTATTAATCGGGTAGAGGTATTATCGAAAATTGTTGACCTAGGAGAATCCCCAGAGGAAATTATTAAACGATTGAGAGATGAAGGATTATGGCTCTTCGTTACTTGTTATGGTTCGATAGGGGGGCATAAATTGACTAAATCCTTCTCTGGCAAGAGACTTAATTGATGAGTTCGCTCTAGATCAAAAACAATTGACAAAAATCGCCAAATGCCTTTCTACATAAGAGTTCCATCCTTTATAATCCCAGTCCATTGCATAACACAAACCGAAGAACCAAGGAATTATTACAAAATAGTCCAGAAATTCTAGAAATAGATCTAGCGATTCTAGGCAAAAAGCTAACGAAAGAATTAGGAATAGGAGCGAGCTTACTAGGAATTATTATTAATAAGTGAGAGATGGTGCGGCGGACTTTTTCGAGCTAAAACCATGAAAAGCTTATGATATATGGATTTCATCCTTCTTGTCCCCCTGTCAGATTTTTGATTGTTGTTAGTTGATAAAAAAGTGATATGCTAAATAGATACGGCAATATTACCCAATAAAATCATCAATGAGTAACCGATATACTCGGTAATTGCTTAGAACTGGATTTATTAGGTAACAATAATGACCAAATTTCCCTGCGAATAAAGAATTATGCAAAATCCTAAACAACTAATTGAGAAAATATTCAATGAAACAGGTCAGTCTGAAAGAGATGCTGAAAACCTTGCTAATGCTTTAACAAGACTTACAGGTGATTTGTATACAGAAACAGAACGATTTATCTTTGAACTCTTGCAAAATGCTGATGATATACCTAATGAAACTGGTCAAGTAAACGTACTATTTGTCATTCTCTGCGAACATTTTTTGATTTTGCATAATGGTAAGCCTTTTGATAGCACTAATGTAGACGCTATATCGAGTATATCCAAAAGTACAAAAGTCAATAATTCTGAGCAAACAGGTTATAAAGGTATAGGGTTTAAATCTGTATTTGCGGATTCAGAATGTGTATATATTAATTCTGGTAATTTTTCATTCAAATTTGATAGAAATGACAAAAGACATAAAAACCTTGAGAAAACTCCTTGGCAAATCAAACCTATTTGGATAGATAAAAAAGAATATCCTGTAGAAATTCAGCAGTATCAACAATTTTTTACTTTTCCTGTTGCAACTGCTATTTATGTGGGACAAGCTAAAATTAAAGAATATAAAACAAAGTTAGAAAAATTATTTCAAGATCCTAGATTAATTTTATTTTTACGTCATGTTCACAGAATTGATGTAATAGGCTTAAATATAGGCTTAAATATTGATATCTCCATCACTAAAGAAAAGCAAGGAGAAAAATACAAAATATGTAGAAATAACCAAACTACTTATTGGTTAGTACAGGGTTTTGAATTTAATGTGTCTAAACAAATCAAAGATAAGATGGAGGGCGATAAAAAAATACCTGATAAACTCAAATTAGTTGAACGGTCAAAACTTACCTTTGCTGCTCAAATTATAGATAATAAATTGGTTGCTGTAAATGAAGAAGATTCTGTTTTATTTACATATTTACCAACCAATGTAAAAGAATATAAATTTCCTTTCTTAGTTAATGCTGATTTTCTGACTACAGCTAACCGACAAGAAATTCATCATGATAATCCTTGGAATATATTTCTTTTTGCTAACATAGCTTATTACTCGTTAACATGGATAGCTGAAGTTGCGAAAAAGACAGAATATAGAAACCAAGTTACTAATATTTTACCATCTAAATTTTCTTTGAACTTAGCTAAAAGTGAAACTTTTATCTCATTTAATCAAAAATTTGATCAAGCTCTAGAATTAATTGCTTTTATTCCTTCAGAACAAGATAATAAATTATTAACTGTAAATAATTCTATTTTAGATGAGACAGAAATTACTAAAATAATACCAGTTGAAACTGTAAGAACATCTTTTGATTCTAAGCGATACTTTATAAGTAATTCATTACTCAATAAAACAAAACTAAAGAATTTTGGTGTTAAAATTTTTGATGTAAAATCCCTTGGTAGTTTTTTGAAGTCCATACATTACCAAAATATTGTTAAAAGCAACCCGCAGCTTATTTTTCAAGTATTAGCTCATTTAAAAACAAAAAACTTATCTAATAGAGAATTACTTTCTATAAAATTTATTTTGGATGAAAATAGTAATTTGGCTAGTCCTGATCTATTATATTTCCAAATTATTGAATCAGAGAAAGAAATAAAAGAAATATTAAATTTCGATATTTTTTATTTTATACATCCTGATATAGACGAAAAACTTAGACAAGACCAAGAACTCTTTGCATGGGCAAAAAATAATTTAAGAATTAAGATTTTTAATGGTTACGAAATATTGAAAGAAAGAATAAATCAAGCTAAATACAAACCAGATGTAAAATTATCCTTAGATAACTGTATAAATTATGTCAGATTTATTTTTAAATATTATTCTCAACTGAATTCTGAACAATGTCAAAAATTAAATGAATTACAATTAATTTATCGTAATCCAAAGGATAATAAATATTATCTTGATTGTGCTTGTAATTTTTATTTATCCGATTTTTATAAACCTCAATATCCAACAGAGGAAGTAGCAAATTTAATTGGTATTGAAAATTTTAAGTTTGTTATTCATAATTATTGTGAAACTACAGCTACAGTTAGTAATTGGAAATATTTTTTCTTATTTATAGGTGTTAAAGATCCTAATGGATTAGATATTATATCTAACACAATAATTCCTATGATTACCAATAATGCAATTAATGATACAAATACCATTAATATTACTAGATATATTTTTAATGTGTGGAAGACGTTATCGTTGAGTAATGAGGATATTGAATCACTTCATAAATTACCTTTATTAACTAACAATGGATTAGAAGTAGCAAGTCAATGTAACTTATCTGAGTTTTATACAAATGAAGAGTTGGAAGATATATCACTATTAGAGGTATCATTACCTAATTTAATCAGTAATAAATATTATCAAGAAGGAGATTCTATTATTGAATGGAAAAGGTTTTTTACTGGTGTCTTAGGAGTATCTGACTTAAAGGGTGTCGATTTAATTAGAGAGAAAATTTATCAAGTCCTCAATAACCCAGAGATTATAACATCTGAAAATGCTGTTGATATATGCAGAAAAATATTTACATATCGTACCTATTTAACTCAAGAAGACTTTCAGAAATTACGTGGATTAAAACTTTTGGTCAGAAACAATAATTTAGAACTAGCTAAAAAGTGTTACTTATCAAATTACTATAATCCCCAGCAAAATTTAGAAACTTTCTATGAAGATACTGATTTTTATCAATTTGTTAGTTCTAAATATTCCGAACATGAATCATCTAATAAAGAGCAATGGAAGGAATTTTTTATAAATATAGGAGTAGAAGAGAAAGTCAGATTTTGGATATATAATGATAAGCGAGAAATTCAATTTTCAACGCAATTTGAAAAAGAATACTTAGGAGTTATTGGACTTGATTCTAATGAGCAAAAACACTTTTTTCAAAATTTTATTTATTACCCCCATTATGTGTACTTTAATAATTTTAGATTTTCTCAGAAAATATGGAGGTATATAAATGATAATTGGGATAGATTAAATTTAGGACAGCAATCAAAAGTATGGAGAAATAATATTCCAGTAGAAGTAATTTCCTATTTTCAAGTTTCAGTAAAACATAACTACTCAATTCCTTGCTTTGATGAAAAATGCCATAAGTCATCTGAGGGTATATACTCTAATCGAATCAGAGAACTCGCAGGAGATTGCTACAATGTATGTATATGTAGCTTGAAAGAAGAAGTAGAAGATTTTATTGGTGTGAAGCGAGAGCTTAATGTAGAAAGTTGTTTAACTATCTTAGATGATATTGCTGAAAAATATACTGAGCATACCAACAAACATGATAGACGACTAAATCAAGTCTTTGAACATTTTTTAAGATGTATTATACAAGGAATAAATGAAGAAGATAAAGAAAAAATTAAAACTTGGATAAATAGTGGAAAATTACTAACTTATGATGGTAAATTTCGTTTTATTAATGATTTATTCTATTTTAGTACATCATTGAAATTACCTCCTAAGCGCAACTCTAGTTTAGTAAAATTTGCTGATTCTGGTGTAAATTGTTCTCAATTTGAAACAATACTTGATATTTTAAAAGTTAAAAAAATCACTATTGAGGATATGGATATTAATTTGGATAAAAGTGAAATTGATAACTATCTACCTGGTTTAATTAAAGCAAGGTCTATATTTATAGGTATATTACTTACTGGAAAACGTGATATTTTAATAGAGGAGCAAATTAAAGAGAAAGTAGATAACATTCGATTTTATAATCCTCCTAAAATTCTCATGATGTGTAGTTTAATAGACTATAAAGAGTCTTTACATAATTACTATGATAAAGATAATAATTCTATTTATTATGTAAGGAAGTGGAATAGTATTAAAAATGTTAATTTGGGTAAACATTTACTTGATGCTTTGAAGTTAGATAAAATGAAAATTACAGAGCAATTAATGTTACAGTTACTAGATGATGAGATTGAAGACATCAAAGAATACTTACTAGAAAATGGTTATGATATTGGGGATATTCCTGAAGAAGAAAAATTTACGCCCCCTCCAGAAAATATCCAAGAACCACTAAATCAAAAAAATATATCTAATAACTCTATATTTGTTTATTCTCCTGGTGGTACAGGTGAGAATAAAGAGTATTGGGGAGAATGGGGTGAGAGAAAAGCAAAAAGAATGTATAAATTACTAGGTTATTTTGCTGAAAAACAAAGTGATTATTTAGCTTTAGGATATGATTTTTTGTGTAAAGATTCAAAAGGTAAAAATATTTACAGTGAAGTCAAAACTATAAGTTATAACAATCCTATCATTCGCTTAAAAACAAGCCAGTGGGAATCTTTATGCTCAGAAAATCGAAAGGATAACTATGAACTTGTAATAGTAATTCATAAAGGAGATACATTAATAGAAATTATTAGAGTAAGTTCAGTTTGGGCTACTTTAAAAAATATTTTAAGTAAACTTAACCACCAGAGTATATCTCAAGCTAATTATCAAGGAACTGTTGAAGTGATACTTGGGTTACAAAAAAATCAGGACGGAAACGCTAATGAAATTTTAATCAACTGGCAAAGGCTTTTTAAATCAATACAACATTCCCATGTCAATATATATCCACAAGGGATACCTAATGTTACAAAGGGATCGTGAATGTTTTCAGAAAGTCACTAACTTTCTTTTATCCATTTTACAAGCTCGTCACTCACATTTCTCTTCCCGTTAATATACTGAAATTCTCTCAACCAAAATCTGATTGATAATTTGCTGCTTCAACGAATCCACAGCAACTGAAGCAATAATTTCTTAATCGTTTTCTATCAATATTAACCCAAGCAATTCGGTTTAATCCCTGCTCTAAATTCTCCCAGCGCTTGAGCATGATTTTCTATACCAATACAACGCATCAATAAATCTACATCTAAACTCGGTAAAAGTTGCGATTTACTAACAGCTTCATAACCCTCATTTCCTAAACTATAAAACAATAACTCATCATTCATCCAAAACCAAACTTCGGGAATTTGTAACCGTTTGTATGCTTCCAGTTTATCAATTCCTCCACTACTAACAACCACCTCAATTACTAAATCAGGATGTTTTCTATTTGCTCCCAACTCATAGGATTTATCACCTTCTTTTTTAACCTTTTCAAATTCATCTTCTAAGGTGACAGAACCAGTAGGAGTAAAATCTAATCCCAAAAATTCTAAATAAATTTCTAGTAAAGCACCAATACGTTCTTTGATAGTTTCGTGTTTTTTACCAGGCATTTTTCTAATCTCCAAAACTCCATCTAAAAAAGATAACCTTAACCCTGGACGATCAATTAGCTGTTCAACAGCTTTAAATTCTCTCCAGGTTAAGTCACTAATTAAAATTGGTTCTGCTTCTCGTTCGATTAGTGTAGTTATCATAATTTAAACCCAAATTTAGAGCGTGAATTTTTCTCAACATGATATCAGATAAAAACAGATGATCATGAAAAATATCATAGTCTAACAAACTCCCCTTAATCATACCATAGCCAGTAAACCTTTTGAGAATACCAAATCATCAGACCTCTTGTAAAAATCAAAAATTGTTGTTAGGATTAGAAGTCAGTAGTCAGGAGAATTAAGAATGAATAATAATCAATTAAATGGTCTATTTACAGATTTTAGACAATCTAATCCTTATTTTTGACGTTTTTGAACCATCAAAAATTAATTATGCAAGAGACATTATCTAAATTACTTGTTAATACTGCACACTTAAAACTCAAATCTGATAACTGATAACTGATAACTGATAACTGTCTTACTCAGCTTTTACCAAACCCTGAGAGCGAATACAGGCCTGTTCCCAGCGACAATCGGGATTAACTTCCACCGGTTTGAGTTGCGCCCAGATTTCGCCTTGAGCATCGGCATAAAAACTATCGATAATAGCGGCAATACGAGTACCAAAAGGTTCGGTAATGAGGACAGAATCGGTCAGATTAAATACTTCGCCATTGGCTCCCGTCGCTTTTTCGATGACAGGAATTTCTGCTTTGGGAATTGGTTTTCGGAATAGAGGAGCCGAATCGGAACGAGGACGGAAAGGAGATTTTATCTCGCTACTGACTGATTTTACCGTTTCTGCGGCTGGTTTTTCCTCGATGATTTCTGAAGGGGTTTCCGGGGGTTTGGGGGGTACTGCAGCCCTAGAACCCTTTTTAATAATTTGTAGAGGTTGTAGGGGAGGAGTGGTTTTAATTGGCTCTTCGGGGGGTTCAGGGGTGCTAGGGGTTTTCTTCGGGGGACGTGGCATGATACGACAAGGAAAATAAAAACTATAGAATTATTGAAGCACATCGAGCCGCTAACCCGCTCGACCGATGCTTGTATCAATAGATATCTAGGGTTTGCGGCAAAAAGTTTTTCGTGGGGGTAGGGTGTGGGGTGTGGGGTGTGGGGTTTTATGGCTGGCACTTTTTGATGTCAAAAAAGTCTAAAAGTCTTACCCAACAAGGTTTTTAGATTTATTCAGCCAACCCTATCTACGAATTAGTCGATTCCCCTCTCTCCCAACTTAATGAAAAAACTTCTCATTAAGTATTGACAAAAATTCCTAATAAGCTTATAGTTATTTATAGTGTTCTCCTCTCAAGGATCGGCAGTGGAACCGCGCGGCAGTCTCTAACAATGCGGTTCCCATTTTTTTTTGGAACGATAGAAGGCTTTTAACGTCTCTAAACTTCTAGGTTTCCTCATCCTTTGGCTTTTATGAACGATAATTCCGACCTGTACCTCGATCATCTCACCCATGCGGATACTGTCATTACTGCTGAAATTGTCGAGCATGAGAGTCAATCAACAGATGAGACAGATTGGCCGGCTCTATCCTCTCATTTACGTCAACAAAATCAAGAATTACAAGGGGAGATCTGGCGACGGGAGCAGGCTCTCGCAGAACTACGATCGCAGTTAGCCGAGCAACATCGTCGCTGGCAAAGTTGTGATACCCTAATCCAGCAGCAAAACGAGGAACTGCAATACGAAAAGCAACAATTACAGCGAGCTTTAGGAGAAATCGAACAGTATCGTCAAGCAGAACAACGGCAACCGATGATTATTGCCAATTTGACCGCAGAATTGACCCGCACGCGTCAACAATTAGCCCGTTTAGAGCGAGAATGTGCCTTAATTCAGGAAAGTTATCAGGAAAAAAGCCAAAAACTGTGCAACTATGACCAGCAATTGCAGGAATTACGCACCCGTCTCCAACGTCAGCAACGCTACACCCTCCAGTATAAAGCGGCCTTAGCCCAGTATTTCCAGCGCGGGAGCGATCGCAATTCTCCCCCGGATTTAGCCCTTGTCGCCAAGGCAGCCGCGATCGAGCCTTGGTCTCAGACAGAAAACCAAGAAAGGGATGAAGTGGCTCCCATCGATGAGTTTTTAGCGGAATTAGAGACAATTGAGCCAGTGGAATCCTTAAATAAGAAAGAGAGGGATTGGCCCGCACCTATCATCTCCCCTTCCCCGAAATATTCCTCTTTTCGGGTTGATTTGCCCACTTTTATTAAATATCGCCAAGAAGAAAATAATTCCTGAACAACAGAAAGAGAGCCGGCGACTGTCCATGTTTCGTCTCGGCTCTCTATTCTGGTTCGCTCCTCACACTAATTAAAATCTATCATAAGCTGATGGTTTTGTCCACTAAATTCATAAAAGTTAATATTTTTATAGTTCCGTCATCGGCAGCAGTTGCCATTTTTGACGGAGAAGACGGTTAAGTAGTTTTTGACTGACGCTAATCAGGATTAATCTCGATCGCTGAATTGGGGCCGATTCTCCGATAATGCGACAGTTACGCTCAAAATTGAGCATTGCCTCGCAAAAATTTGCGGTTAGGGGATAGGGTTTCTGGCGTTCCCAACAATCACAAACAGTTAAAATTTGCAGGATTAAAGCTATTTCGGCGGGATGATGCCACGATAATAGTTCTGGCTCGATTAATCTAATTTTTTCCCGATTGAGCAGTTGTAACAAACCAGAATAGCGAGCGTGAGTGTATTGAAATAAAAAGAAAAATTCTCCTCTGGGATGGAGAGGAAGCTGATCCGAGAAAAATTGATCGATTAAATCGTTTAGTTTCAGTAACCAAAAGGACAAACATTGCTGATCTAATAATAATTCTAGCCATCCTTCTTTAAGCTGAATTTGCGGAAAAAGGACGATTAAATGGTTAAATATGGTTTGAAATTGAGCGGGCGTAAAATAATAAAACAGAGGTGAACGATAGAGGATAATATCAGTTTTTGGGCAACGATAGAAAGTTAATTTATGGTTGTTTTCTGGAAAAATATTAATTAATTGTTGTTTTAAGCAATGCTCGATCGAGGGATGATTGCAGATAAAATTCATACTCAGAAGGGTAAACGTAGTCGTGCCCAATTAATTGCCATTGGCGAGATAGGCACTATGGTCAAAGCAAATTTTTAGCTTAAGATGGATATAGGCGATCGGATAGTCTTTCTCTTGTCAGAAACTTCAGACTATCTCTAGGGGCTTACCTCTGTCAATCCCGGGGGTTGCACTTCACTTTTGCATGGGCGCTATATCTAATATATTATCGAAGAAGACTATCTTGAAAGGGGAGTTTACTGCTATCATTGAAGCGGCAACAGAAGGGGGATACTGGGCGATTTGTACTGAAATTCCGGGTGCAAATGGTCAAGGAGAAACCCTTGAAGAAGCCAAGGAAAGCTTAAAAAATAGGCACTCATGCAAGAGGTAGTTATATCTGTGTAATTAATTTTGCTTAGGTACTGACAATAAATTTATTCTTTAATTTGAAAAAGGAAAAGCGCCAATGTCACAAACCCTTCAATTTCATCAAATTTTAGAAATGATTGACAATCTTTCTTTTGATGAACAAGATGATTTAATCAGTATTATTAGACATAGACAAATTGAAAAAAGACGAGAAGAAATCGCGAAGAATATCCATCAAGCGCGTCAAGACTACCAACAAGGGAAAGTCTTTCGGGGAAACATTGATGATATTATTGCAGAATTAAACAATGACTAAATTAATTCTAAGCTCATCCTTTAAACGAGCTTTTAAGGTAATCATTAAAAGCAGACCCGATTTAAAAAGCAAAATTGAGGCTAAATTAAGATTACTTGCTGACGATCCCTATAATCCTATATTACGCACTCATAAACTTAAAGGAAAATTATCAGGAGCTTGGGCTTGTTCGGTTGAATATGATTGTCGTATTGTCTTTTGCTTTGAGCAAAATCAAGAAACCTTGCAAGAAGAAATCAATTTAATCGATATTGGGACTCATGATCAAGTCTATTAATAGTCTTGCCCCTCGATCTCTTGAAGAAATATTTTTATTCATGTCGTCTTTTGTGTTAGGCTTAATTTTTGTCAATTATTGATCAGTAATTCCCAGATTTCTTCCCTATTATTGCCCTGGGAATTAATATTTCGTCGGGCTTTTACCCTTTGAATATTATAATCTTTATATAAATCATCAAAAAAATTATTGTTAGAGTCAAAGTTTTTAACGTCGGAATTACTTAAAACAAATTTATAACCGGCCTGATCCACTCGATCGATAAATTGTTTTAATCTTATTTGCTCCTCATCGTTAAAATTTTCTTTAGTATAAGAGGTAAAAGCTGATGTTTTTTTAATCGGTTTATAGGGAGGATCAAAATAAAATAAAGTCTTGTTATTGGCATAATTTAGGGTTTGGACAAAATCTCCTTGTAGGATCGTTACTTTTTGTAAATGATGGTTGACAGCTAATAAGTTTTCTTCATTGCAGATCAACGGTTTGACATATTTTCCAAAAGGGACATTAAAAAGTCCTTTGCTATTGACTCTATAAAGTCCATTAAAACTTGTTTTATTGAGAAATAATAACAAAACTGTCTTTTCTAGATCGTCATCGCAGCTGCGAGAATTAAATTCTATTCTTTTATCCAAAAAAAACTTTTGTTGTTCCTCTAGATTTTTAAGTTCATAAAAATCCTGCTGAATTTTTTTAAGCTTGACTATTAATTCTTTGACATTATTTTTAATAACATTATAAGCCATGATTAAATCAGGATTGATGTCATTAATAATGACTTTTTGGACAGAAGAAAAATTATTTAAGACTGAGAATAAAACTGCCCCACCTCCGACAAAAGGTTCAATGTAGTTAAACTGACAATCTTGAGAAATCTGGGAATTAATCAAAGATAGAATATTGGGAACCAGTTGAGTTTTGCCTCCCGCCCACTTTAAAAAAGGTTTGCCGCTAACTGTTTTCCTTTCAGACAAAGAAGTGGTCATTATTCCTACCAGATTATCCTAATTTATTCAATTTACAGCGCAATTCAAGAAAACCCGAAAGGCGGATTTGGTATCAGAAAGGTAACCGGGGCATTTTTTTCAATACTGACTCAATTTGGTTGATTAAATCCAGCAGACGATTGCCATCCACATGAACCTCGCTGGTGGGATAATTAGCGAGGACTTCGATGATTTGAATCTCGTTATCGTTGAGGGCAGAAGTGACTAAGGAACCTCGTAAAGCTTGCCGACTAGCAGCCCGATTGGGGGTGTGGACAATTTCGGCGGCATAATCTAGCAAACTTTCGCCCAAAAAACTATTAAGAAATTTGGAAAGAAAGACGGCATCCACCGCTACGCGACGATTAAGGATTTTACGGAATTCTTCGGGTTTTTGGTTAGCCATCTTTAATTGTGCCGCTAAAGCGGGAGCTAATTCGCCTGTTTCGCTCAATTGCTTTAATTCTGATACCGATACAGACCCTTGGAAGATGTAGTATTTGATGATAGCTGATTCGGCGGCTGACAAAGACTGACAAACACCGAGAAAGATAGATATTCCTAGGGGAAGTAAAAGATTTTTGAACATAAAGCAAAGGTGCAAAACAAGCGAAAAGCGATCGGGATGATTGACTCATTCTAGCGGAATTGGTTGCCGCTTAGGAAAAACTTAAGACGGTGTTGATTATCTAGAGATGAATTTTTTAGTCACCCAACTAGAAGCGGAAAGCTGATAGCTTAATGCTAATCATTAATTTACATTCGCGAGAGGGCAGCGATTTTCGCTAGTTTATCTTTTTCCAAACCGTTGAGATCCTCTAGCTTTAACCATCCTTCCTTTAACAGTTGAGCAAAGACAAAAATTAGGGAAGTATAGCGATAGTCATATTTACCATCAATCTGATGTCGTCGGGCGCTTAGATAATCGTGCATTTGCCAGATATCATCTAAAACCGTGATCTGAACAGACTGTTCTTTAATATGTTCTATTAAAGTGCTAGTTTCTCGCTGATAGGCTTTTTGGAAAGCAGTTTGAGCAATTTCTTGTTCGGTATCTGACCAAATTATTTCACTCACGGGCATGATTTTAGTTTTAGGGATGATAATTTTGGGTTTTTGAGCGACCATGACTCTTGGCTCCGACATCTGTAAGAATGATCGTTTAGTTATTCTTACCTACATCAGAGAGGAAACTGGTGTATTTCCCAATTTTTTAAAGTCAGCTTTTTGATTGTAGAAAAAAAAGAGTTCACTTGACAAGGAACTCTAATAAATTTCATCAGAATTTTTAATGATTTCTTCCAGTAGCTATTTAGCCACGGGCAAAGTTTAATAATTCTTTCGGAGAAGCTAATAAATCGATCGCTACGAAGAAAATTTTATTATCAGGAGTTAGGAGGAAGCGCCATGCCATATTCATACCCACACCCGCACCAAACCAGGGGGTTTGTACTTTTCCTGTCACTTTAATCTGAGTAAAACCGTCATCGGCGGGTTCCACTACACCGCATTCGGGGATTAATTTCAAATTTTGGCATTCTTCGCGGAAAAAGCGATATACTGACTCTTTACCGACGATGGGACGTTGGAAAGGTGGTTGCAGAGCGCCGTCAGGGGTGAATAATTCAATTAATACATCAAAGTCATTGGCGTTGAGGTTGTCCATATAGTTGAGGACGGTGGCATTGGTAACGCCTTCAATGCTAACTTTGGTCCGTTCGGCAATATTTTGGGGAGGAACCACGGGTTCGGAAATACGGTTATAATCGCCCAGTTTCTTGGGATCGTAGCCCATATCCACCACACAATTCCGCAGAACGGTGATTTGTTGTCCCGACTCTAATTTTTTAATCCCGTCTAAAACGGCGGTAGCATTAGCAGATAGTTGATAACCCTTGGGAATTGGCGCAACACTGCCATCTTCCATCCATTGTCCTAATTGATACCAGAATCCCAGTTTGATATTAGCAGACCAAGTGCCGTAGGTACGACAAATCGGAGTGTCAGCATGGTTCGCTAAGTCGCACATCACCTGCGACTGTTGCAAGGGTGACATCTGCCGAATTTCATTCATGGTGTTTTCGGCAAATACCATACTAGCAGCGCCGGGGGCGGCAACGGTGATGGTTTTGCCCATTTCTAGATAGGCAAACCAAATCAAGGCTAGTTGATCTTCGGTATTCAGCTGATTGAAACGCGCAATCGTGGCGGGAACCACATCCGCTGATAGCGTGTTGGGGAAAATGCTCCGCGCTGATTCGATCGTAAACGGCATAGATTCACCTTGAAGTAAAGTTTTGTATCAATTTACTCCCATTCTATCATATTGGCGACCCAAGGCAGCACCGATGGAGAAACTTCCCCAAAAAAAGCTGTACTTTAGATCACACTTGCCCAGGATTATCACAAAATCTTAATGGTTGAACAACTGTTCCATCATTTATCTAGGGGTTTGCGGCAGCAGCGATCGCTGTTTGAGGATGATTTTTGCTGCTCTAACTCGTTTTGAACCAGAGACTACTCTTGATGATCCCTAGTTTTTTCTAGGATTTCTCACCCCGTAGTAGGCCGTAAATTTGATCCGTATAGTCATAAAACTGAGATTGTCGTTTAATTTTATAATTACGATCTACGGGTAAATTAATTGTTAATTCCCGTTGTATAGTCCCTGGCCTAGCACTCAAAACATAAATACGTTGAGCTAAAAAAACCGCTTCATCCACATCATGGGTAATCATTAAAATACTACACCTAATTTTTTGCCAAATTTCAATTAAATATTCGTGCATTCTTTCTTTGGTTTGTACATCTAAAGCGGCAAAAGGTTCGTCCATTAATAAGACTTTGGGATGACAGGCAAGAGAGCGGGCGATCGCCACCCGTTGTTTCATCCCACCCGATAGTTCTCTAGGATAAGCATTAGCGAATTGAGTTAAACCGACAATATCCAGATAATAACAGGCTACTTCCCAGCATTCTTTTGTCGATAATCCCTGTAGTTTTAAGCCAAATTCAACATTTTTTTGGATCGTCATCCAGGGATAGAGTGTATAATTTTGAAAAACCATACCGCGATCGGCTCCTGGCCCTGTCACTTCAACACCATCAACGGTAATTTTGCCAGAAGTGGGCTGCTCTAAACCCGCAATCATTCGCAACAAAGTTGATTTACCTGAACCAGAGGCCCCGACCGCACAGACAAATTCAGCACTGTCAACGTGTAAATTAATATCTTTCAGAGCGACCACAGCACCTCGTTTAGTGATGAAAATTTTATTGAGTTGAGTAATTTCTAAGTGCATTAAGGTTCTTCTCTTATCATTAAAATAACTTTACTGGTGACATAATAAACTCTGTGCTTGAGTTTTTAAGTTAACGAGTAATTGACCATTTACAAGTCCACTGCAAAAACAAACGAAAACTTAAATCTAGAGCAAAGCCAATAATTCCTAGGACAATTAAACAGGCAAAAATTTCATCAGTTCTCAGAAATTTTTGAGCCAATAAAATGCGTTTGCCTAACCCATTATCGGCCGCCACCAATTCCGCCACCACTACCAAATTCCAAGCGGCCGCCATATTAACGCGAAAAGTATCAATAATATTAGGAATAATATAGGGAGTAATCACTTTAAATAAAACCTGTTTTCGAGTTCCTCCAAGAGTATAAGTTACTTCGATCAATTCCCGGGGAATAAACTTGACCGCATCCATAATCATCAGAGTATTAAAGAAAATTGTCCCGATAAAAATGAGCATGATCTTTGACGTTTCTCCAATACCCAAATAAATAACCAATAGGGGAATAAAAGCAGGAGCGGGCATATAACGTACAACGCCAATAATCGGTTCCATTAAACTGCGAATACTCGGAAAAGTTCCCATTAAAATCCCCAGGGGAATAGCAAACAATCCTCCCAAAAAAAAGCCCCCAACTACTCGTAAAAAACTGGTAATAGTATCTTGAATTAAAAAGCCCTGTTCTGCTAATTTTCCTAGTGCTTGAATAACGGCTAAAGGAGAAGGCAAAAATACGGATTCAATGCCCGCAAAACTAGAGATTAGTAACCATAAAATAAGCGGGACAATAATAGAGGAAATCATTAAAGTCCACTTTAGGGATTCGGGAATATTCTCGGTAATCTGCCAAAAAGTGCTTTGAGGAAGCGTTTTAGGTGTTGTGGTCATGGGATTTTTAAAAGAAAAGAATAATTTTGATAGCCAATATCACCCAGTTATCAAAAAATTCTTGAGGTCAACTTGTCTCCCTAATCCCTCTTATAGATAGAGAATTGGAACCTTTAATTTCTCGATCTACAAGAGGGGATAATTAGGCTTTTTTGTCTTGATTTGCCAACACCTTGACAAATTGGGGATCTAAAATGGTTGTTAGATCGGGGACTTTTTTAATAAAGCCAACTTCCCTCATAAAATCAGCCATTTTTTGAGCGGCAAAGGGCATATTTTTCATAGTTTTACCAGGACTAAACGCTTCTAGGTTTTCTTCTAAGGTGAAAAACTTCGTTCCCTCTTTATATAGGGCTAATTCTTCTGGGCTAATGCCCGCACGCTTGGCCATAATCTCATCGGCTTTTTGGGGATTTTTAGCCATAAAGTCTCGAACCTCAAACCAGGTTTTGACAAGAGCCTGAACCTGTTCTGGTTTTTCTTTTATTAATTTGGCACTGACAACTAATAAATCAGGAATAGCACCTGGAAAAGCTTTAGAACTAATTAATTCTTTAGAACCTTTTCTTTTAAGGGCCGTTGACCAAAAAGGTGGAAAAGCGGCCACTGCATCGACTTTTCCCGATGCAAAAGCGGCAGCAGCAGCCCCTGTTTCCATGGGGACAATTTGCACATCTTTACGGCTCATTCCCTCTTTTTCTAGGGCTAAACTGAGGAGAAAGTCACCAACAACGCCTTCTTCAACAGCAACTTTTTTGCCTTTTAAATCTTGAATCGTTTTAATCTCTTCTGTGACAATAACTTTGTCATTTCCTGACGAGTTATCATTGACTAAAACAGCAACTTGACCATTCACTGCATCTCCTGCAAAAGTGATGGTATCGTTGAGAGTTTGACTATTTCCATCTAATTGTCCGGCGGCCAAAGCTTGCAAGGATTCAAGATAACCATCAAACCATTTCATTTGAACATTAGCCCCATTTTTAGCAAATAATCCCTCTTCTTCAGCGATCGCCCATGGCCACCAACCGGCCCAGTTACTATAACCGATGACAATGGGGACAGTGTTACTCAGAGAAGTACTTGCATTGGGGGTTTGCTGAGGAGCTTGATTACAACTAACGGTCAGGAGTAAGCTACTAAAAAAAACGAGAGGTAAGGAGAAAAAATTGCGCCGTTTCATAGGTAATAGCCTTTAGAGGTGACAGCTAGTAAAACAGAAATAAATCTCAAAAACTGTTACTGATTAACAATTCAAGAACCTCGGAGTATTGACTTGGCTTTTTACCCAATTTAACCATTCTTCTAAACCTTCTCCTGTTTGAGCAGAAAGAGCGATAATCTTTACATCGGGATTCATGGAGCGAACATTTGCTTCTAAACGGTTTAAATCAATCTCTAAATAAGGAGCCAGATCTAATTTAGTAATAATCAGACAATCCGCTTCTTGAAACATAATTGGATATTTGAGCGGTTTATCTTCTCCTTCAGTCAGACTTAATAGAGCAACTTTGGCGTGTTCCCCTACCTCAAATTCGGCAGGACAAACTAAATTTCCCACATTTTCCACCAACAATAAATCAAACTCTTTGGGGTTATAATCTTCTTTGAAACGATGGATTCCCCCGGCTACCATTTTGGAATCTAAGTGACAGGAGCGACCTGTATTAATGGCAATCACGGGAACTCCATATTGTCTCAGGCGATCGGCATCTAGTTCTGTAGTCATATCGCCTTCAATAACAGCCATTTTTAAGTGATCTTTTAAGGCTGCGAGGGTTTTTTCCAATAACACAGTTTTACCCGCACCAGGACTACTCATCAAGTTTAAACAGGTAATGCCCCACTCGTCAAAATGTTCCCGGTTGTGATCGGCTCCTGTTTGATTGGCATGAAGTAGATTAATTTCTAGGGCCGCGTCAAAAGTTTGGTGCATTTTAATTGAGAATGAATAATTGATCATCGAACTTGTATAAGCGATCGCCCAACTTTGTTTAAAAAACTAAAGAATATTCAATATGGTCAATTTTTAACTCTCGACCTGAACGAATATCCTCCATCGGTGATCGACAAGTTGGGCAAGAATATTGCTGGCCAATTTGGGGTTGATAATCCTTTTGGCAGCAATGACAATAAGCAATTAGGGGAATATTTTTAATTGCTAATTCCACACCAGCAAGAAAAGTATTGGCAGTTTGAACTTCAAAGGCAAATTGTAAACTGACCGGTTCGACACAGGTAAATTCACCAACCATGAGATGAATTTTTTCAATTTTGAGCTTTTCAGGTTGGCTATTATACCAATCTCGAACTGTCATAATTAACGCCTTGGTCATATCAGTTTCGTGCATAGGAAATTACTGCCAGGGTTCGTCAACGGCCAGATTGGCCTCAGGATGAATATAATAAGGCTTTTCTTTACGGGGTAATTGACCTGAAATAACCAGATGGGCCATGGCATCACAAATAACACGGGTAGCCATCAAAGAGGTCATATCACTAATATCGTAGGGAGGGGAAACTTCCACCACTTCCATACCACAAATGGGAGCTTTTTGGATAATTTTACCTAATAAAGCTAAGGCTTCACGGGGTAATAAACCGCCCGGTTCTGGCCAACCTGTACCGGGGACAAAACCGGCATCAATGCAATCAATATCAAAACTAATCCAAACGCAATCCGTACCATCTAAAGCTCGTTCTAAGGCAAATTCGGCGGCAGCATCAAGGCCTCGTTCTACAATGTCGGTGACGGTCAAAATATTAGTGGCGCGCTCGCGGCAAACTTTAACACCTTGACGGGGAACTTGCCAACCACCAATCCCTAATTGGACGAGATTCTTAGCAGGAGCATTTTTCATATTGGTGGCATGAAACCAGGGGCAAGTGTGCATCCGTTCATCTAAATCCGTTTCCTGGGTATCCACATGGCGATCAAAGTGAATAATACCGACTTTTTTATCCCCTAAATGCCGACAAATACCCCGCACTGTCGGAAAACCAATGGAATGATCACCCCCTAAAATAATCGGCAAGGCACCGGAACTAAAGACATGGGCAACCCCCTTAGAGATTTGATCAAAGGACTTTTCATTATTAGCAGGAATGGTGAAAATATCCCCCAAATCACAGAGCGTAATTTGTTCGCGCAAATCTACCCCTAATTCAAAATTGTAGGGCGTATAAAGAGCCGAAATCCGCCGAATTCCCTGGGGTCCAAAACGAGTTCCGGGTCGGTAAGTTGTCCCCGAATCATGGGGAACACCCACGATTGCCACGTCATAATTGCCCACATTCCGCACATCTTCCAAATAGGGAGCCTTCATAAAAGTATTAATTCCCGCATAGTGGGGTAACTCACCCCTGGAAAAGGTGGGAATACTGCGATCGCGGATACTATCGGCCGCCTCTAAACCGTAGGTTAACCCCTGAGAAACTTCCTGTTGCCAACCGGTTAGGGGCAAATGGCGTTCTTTTTCTAGGGCCTGTTGAGCTTCGGTTAAATCAGGGGGTTGAAAAGTAGATTCCTCGGACATCATTTCACCTCAAAATACAATAACCCGGGAGTCTTCAAAGACACTGCCTCAAAACAGTTATCCTCAAAGTCTCCTGGGCTTTTATCCCGCCGTGTAGCCAGCTTAGATGGAAAAATTTTTTGATCCGCTCATTTAAGACTAGCTTGCTCCTCTCGGACCTGACATTTAAAGACGCTTAAATCGGAACCCTAGAAGCAATTTCTTTGACCCTATACGATCTCAATCAAAAAAACAGTATCACAGACTACAAAAAAGAGATTTTTCCCGCTTAAATAGGGTCTGCTGAATAAGTCTCTTGCTGGGGTTAGGAGTCGGTCGGGGAATTCAGAATAACAGAATGACCTGATATTCAGCCAACCCTATATAATAAAAAGTATCTCCAGAGAATGATTTTTCCTGTCTCTATGCAACACCCCTCTCTGACTCGCTTTGAACCTGCGACTACTCTTGATGAAATCTATTCAACTACATCTCCTGAACCCCTATTAACTCAGAAGGAAATAGATGCTTTTTATCGAGAAGAAATGAATCGGGTGAGAGGGGAAGATAAAATTGAGCGTCTAAAATTAGGGTTAAAACGGGTCATAGATACGCAACAATATTACAAAGCCTGTTTAATGGGACACACGGGGGTAGGCAAATCGACAGAATTAACTCGTTTAATTAATGATCATGAGATTAAACAGCATTTTGAACCCCTGCGATTTAGTGTTTTAAGTGAACTCGATGCGATTAATTTCAGTCCCCTTGATGTATTTCTCTTTATGGTGGTGGAAATTGTTGAGAAAACCGCTCAAATTTCTCGGCAGCCTAGTAGTCAAAATTTACAAAAGCTTTGGGATTGGTTTAGTTCTGAAGAATTTACCCGCAAGGAAACCAGAGAAAGTCAAATCAAAATGGAAGCAGGAGCGGGAGCAAAAGAAGATTCTCTCTGGAATAAAATTCTCGGACTTTTTGCCTCTCTCAAGGGAGAATTCCGGTTTGCTTCCTCGCGAGAGAAAAAAGTTGTTGAATACCGTCTTTCCCGTTCCAGAGATTTAATTAATATTGCTAATCAACTCCTGAAAGAATGTAATCAGAACTTACAGGAAACTATGCAGAGAAGCTGGCTAATTATTGGAGAGGACTTCGATAAAGCTGGTGTTTCACAGGAAGCGGTCAGGGATTTATTTTTAAACTATTCTAATATTTTCAAAGATTTAGACATTCACATTATTTTTAATATTCCGATTGGATTATATAATTCATCTCCCGGGATTAACCTCACTTTTGACCATAATCTCCTGATTCCCGATACTCCAGTTTTTTGCCAAAAAGATCATACTCCCAACCAAAAAGGACGGGAAGCAGTTAGAAAAGTTTTAGAAGCAAGAGTTAAATCTAATTTATTTGAAGATGGACAAATAGAGCGGGTTATTATTGCCTCCGGTGGCAATATCAGAGATTTATTTTATCTGGTTAGAGAAGCTTCTGATGAGGCAATTGTCAATAAACAAAATCTGATCATGTCTAGTCATATTAGCAGAGCAATTCGCAGTTTAAGAACAGATTATGAAAGACGTTTAGGCCAAAATCCTTATGATACCGATCATGTTAGTTATGGGGATAAGGTTTTATTGTTAAAACGAATTTATGATGCTGATAAAGAGGCACAAATTCCCAATGAGATATTATACGCTTTATTAAATGATCGAGCGATTCAAGAAGTAGATGGAGACGGGGAAAGATGCTTTATGGTACATCCCCTTGTGGTTGATATTTTAAATGCTCAAGGTCATATTCCTACTGCTCCCGATGGAGGTGTCCCCGGTGGTACATCAAGTTAATCAAACTAATCAATCGGAGTTAGAACCGGGTACTATTGCCCATACAGCAGCTCGTTTGCTATTATGGGGACGAAGACCATCTAGAGGTTTAGCTAGGGTGGAATTTTATGATGAGTTTTCCCGTCAGCAAGTAGTTAGAGAATTAGAAAATAAACTGCAAGAACAAGGCATTATTTTTCATAAAATTGTCTTACCAAGATGGGAAAAACCCTCTTTTGTCTTGAACTTCTTGTTAACACAATTGGCAGAATTGGAGTCGGGAGTAGTATCAATTACTGGTTTTGAAACCGCTTTTAGTTCTGATGTTTCCCTAGTAGATGCCTTGCAATTAATTAATTTCAATCGAGAAAATTTAGCTCGCTTCAATCTCCGACAAATTTGGTGGATGACCCATGATTTTACTAACAAAGTTATTCGGTTTATGCCAGATTTAAATTCTTGGTTTTTCCTGCGGTTATCTTTAACAGAAAATTCAACCCAAGCTACCAACTATAATCAGCTATTTACCGATAAAAATACCGTTAATGATCCCTATAATTTACCAAAAACAGCAGTTAACTTTGTTGGTAGAGAACAGGAATTATCCCGGATTAATCAAGCTTTTCAGCAATCTTCCCCAGTGGTTTTAAGTGGGATGGGAGGTTCGGGAAAAACTGAATTAGCTTTACAGTATGCTTGGCAACATAAAGGGGATTATCCTGCGGGTATTTGTTGGATAAATGTCCTTAACAGTGACCCCGGTTTGGCTATTTTATTTTTTGCCAGAGAATACCTGGGTTTAAACATCCCCAATCAGGGAACCTTAAGTGAACGAGTGCGTTACTGTTGGCAAAATTGGCCCGAGGGAAATGCTTTAATTATTTTTGATGATGTGCGTGACTACGACCAAATTAAATCTTATCTACCACCGGTAAAAGAATCTCGTTTTCGGGTTTTAATTACCACTCGCAAGGAATATTTATCAGCGACAATTGCGACTTTTCGGGTAGAAGTCTTAAAAGAAGAAGATGCTCTTGATTTATTGCGTTCCTACCTTGAAAATAACAGAATTGACACACAAATCGAAGAAGCTAAATTATTATGTCAGGATTTGGGTTATTTACCCTTAGGGTTAGAATTGGTGGCAAGGTTGCTAAAACGGCGACAGGATTGGAAAATTAGCAAAATACGGCAGAAATTAGCAGAAAAAGGCTTAGATGATCCAAGTTTAGACAGAAATCCCAAGTTTCATGCAGAAATGACTGGGGAAAGAGGGTTGAAAGCTGCCTTTAATCTCAGTTGGGAGAAGTTGAATAGCGAACCAGATGCCCAAATTTTGGCACTTTACCTCAGTTTATTCGCTCTTGCGCCCTTTCCCAAGGGGATGATTCTGGATTTATTTCCAGATGAGGATGGGGATACAGTGGAGGAATGGTTGACCGATAGTTTAGTCCATCTGAGTTTAGTTCAGGATATGGGTGATGTTTGGTATGAAATTCATCCCCTGTTGCGTCGCTATTTTCGGGATAAGTTAGAAGCATCACCCCACGCAGAACCAGCAAAAAGTCGTTATTGTACGGTGATGACAGATACATCGAGAACAGTCCCCCAAACTCCTAGTCTAGATATTATTCAAAATCTGACTCCCTTAATTCCCCATATTGAACAAGCTGTCAGGGAATATCCAGAATATATCGCTGACGAGGATTTATTGTGGTCCTATACCGGTTTAGCTCGTTATTATAATGGACAAGGATTGTATGCTATTGCTGAACCTTACTGTCAAGCTTGTTTAACCGCAACTCGAACCCGTTTAGGAGACAATCATCCCGATGTGGCAACTTCCCTCAACAATTTAGCACTATTGTACTATTCCCAAGGCAGATACCCAGAAGCAGAACCTCTCTATCTAGAAGCATTAGATTTGAGAAAACAACTCTTAGGAGACAATCATCCCGGTGTCGCAACTTCCCTCAACAATTTAGCAGGATTGTACTATTCCCAAGGCAGATACCCAGAAGCAGAACCTCTCCTTCTAGAAGCATTAGATTTGAGAAAACAACTCTTAGGAGACAATCATCCCGATGTGGCAACTTCCCTCAACAATTTAGCACTATTGTACTATTCCCAAGGCAGATACCCAGAAGCAGAACCTCTCCTTCTAGAAGCATTAGATTTGTCTAAACGACTCTTAGGAGACAATCATCCCGATGTGGCAACTTCCCTCAACAATTTAGCACTATTGTACTGTTCCCAAGGCAGATACCCAGAAGCAGAACCTCTCTATCTAGAAGCATTAGATTTGTCTAAACGACTCTTAGGAGACAATCATCCCGATGTGGCAGCTTCCCTCAACAATTTAGCATACTTGTACCAATCCCAAGGCAGATACCCAGAAGCAGAACCTCTCCTTCTAGAAGCATTAGATTTGTCTAAACGACTCTTAGGAGACAATCATCCCGATGTGGCAGCTTCCCTCAACAATTTAGCATACTTGTACCAATCCCAAGGCAGATACCCAGAAGCAGAACCTCTCTATCTAGAAGCGATTAAGATTGCTACCCAAGTATTAGGGGAAAATCATCCCCATACCCAAACCTTTTATCAGAATTATCTGAGGATGTTATCGCAATTACCCGAAGCAGAATTAAGACAACGGTTTCCTGAGGAGGTGGTGGAGATGTTGAAACCAAAACCCCCTCATCCTTGAAAACAGCTATTAGGAAGATTGATACAAGGGTTTCTGATATTGTTAATTTTACCCTTTTATAGCCTCTGGTTAGGCTTGCGGTGGTTGCTGAGGAGACTGGGTTTCTAAGGAAACTTCAATGGGGAGTATTTGATGCTTGAAAAGAGGGTCTGCATACGCACGGATTTTCCATTATGAATATAATATCATGTCAAGTCGCCTTTGTCAAGAGAAATTTTGACAAAATCCAGAAAAACGTAGTGGACTGTTTCAGCTAATTTGGTGTATTAGAAAAATGCTATAAATTCTATAATCTAAGACTTTAAGCCGAAATCTATTGCCCTATTTTAGCTGAAACAATCCAGTAGGGTGCGTTAGACAGCAAAAATTTCCGCTTTAACTTCAAGCTAACAATCCGTCCTAACGCACCACCTATCATCGACTGTGGTTGGTGTGATTGAATGATGGACTATGATTAGGTATCTAGTTAAGACCATTGGAAAATAGGGTTCGTAGGCGCAGGGATTTTCCATTATGAATATGGTATCATGTCAAGTCGCCTTTGTCAAGAGAAATTTTGACAACATCCAGATTTAGTAAAACGTAGTTAGACAGCAAAAATTTCCGCTTTGACTTGAAGCTAACAATCCGTCCTAACGCACCACCTATCATCGACTATAATTGAATTAATCACTGATGACTGATAACTGATTAAGTAGGTGGGTGGAATTAAATATAAGATGAACGTAGGTTGGGTTGAAGTATGAAACCCAACGCCCGCATGGGTTACGAAGTGCGCTAACCCATCCTACAAATAATTGTGCCTCCCTACTTAGCAAGGAATAAAACCATGAATACTAAAGAGAGACTATTACAAGAGATTGAACAAGCACCGGATTCTTTAATAGAAGAAACTTTAAACTTCCTACTTTCAGCACAAGCTAGTTATGCTAAATCTGAAAGTAATGTAGGGGATGCAATATTAAAGCTTCTGGAAGATATACCATTAGACAATGACGACTTAGAAAAGTTGCCTACAGATCTTGCTAATCAACATGATCATTATCTTTATGGAGTTCCCAAATCTTAAGCAAAGCCGAAACTCAAGTTTCTAGCATTATAGCAATGAAAACAATCTTTGCAGACACATTTTATTGGGTTGCTCTCATTAACAATCGTGATGATTGGCATGAGAAAGCTATAGAAATGACAAGGAAACTCCAGCAGGTAACAATAGTGACAACCGATGAAGTCTTTATTGAAGTTTTCAACAATCTATCTGCTTATGGAATGTCAGTTAGACGAAAAACCTTACAAGTTATTAGAGGGTTACAAAATAATCCCCAAATCTTAGTTATACCCCAAACTCATCAGACGTTCCAATCAGGATTAGATTTATATCAAAATCGTCCAGATAAAGATTACAGCTTAACAGATTGTATATCCATGCAAACAATGCGCCAAATGAATATAAATGAAATTCTTACCCACGATAAGCATTTTACACAAGAAGGATTTTTCATTTTATTTCAAAATATAGAGTTACATTAGATTTGAGAAAACGACTCTTAGGAGACAATCATCCCGATGTGGCAAGTTCCCTCAACAATTTAGTACACTTGTACGATTCTCAAGGCGGCTGCTCAGAAGCGGAACCTCTCTATCGAGAAGCGATTAATATTTTCAGGGAAAGATTATGGGAAAATCATCCCCATACCCAAATATATATGGAGAATTATAAAACTATGTTGTCACAACTCCGGCAAGCCGAATCAAGATGAGTTAGAGTTTAAATGCTTAGGAAAATAGGGTCTGTAGGCGCACGGATTTTCCATTATATATATAGTATCATGTCAAGTCGCTTTTGTCAAGAGAAAATTTTTCTGACCCGGAAGGAATTCAACCTAGATAAAAACTGAGGATCAGAGCCACTAAAAAAGTCATTAACAGGCATAAAATTCCGAAATAAAGGACGATTTTAGGACGGAAAGCTGATAGGAGGAGGATAAAAGCTTTAATATCAATGAGGGAAGCGACCAGTAAAAAAGCGAGAGTGGAACCCACAGAGAGATTAGTAATTAAAGAACCGGGGACAAAAGTGCTAAGACTGGCATTAACAGCGAGGGTGAAACCAAAAAACAACTGCACGAGAATTTGAGTAACGGGAGTATTCCCCCAGGCAATTAATTGACTCTGAGGTAATAATAGCTGAAAGACACTAGCGATCGCACAGCCAATAATTAATAATCCCCCTAATTCCAGTGCTTCATCGATAAAGTTATCGAGAAATAGCTGCAGAGAAATTGGCCAAGCTTGCCTATCTCTAGTTTTATACTCATAAACAAGATTGCCGACTCTTTGTAGGGGTTGACCGGCTGCTTCCTCAGGTAAAAAACTACCGGAAAGAACTAAACTTGATTCTAGGGGAATTTCGCTATCGGTGCGGGGTTTTTCCCGGTAGAAACTAAAGAGAGTACCGATAAAAATTGCCATTAACCAGACCGAAAGCGATCGATAGAAGAAAATACTAGAATAGGTGAAAGTCTGCCAAGTTAGCCAAAGAGTGACGATATTTAGGGTAGGTGCAGCGGTGAGAAAGCTAAACACCACCCCTGGGGGTACTCCCTCTAATAAGAATCTTCTAGCGACGGGAATCGTGCCGTATTGTCCGACCGGTAGGATTAATCCGATGGCACTGCCAACGATCGCTCCTAACAGTCGATTACGGGGAAATATCGCCGCTAATCGCTGTTTATTGACGAAAACCAGCAAAAAACTGGAAACGGCTGCCCCGAAAAGTAAAAAGGGAAGGGAGGTCAAGACTAAACTAAGAAAAAAAGTAACTGCGATAGAAATTTGATTCATGAATAGGGTTCAAGATCGGAAGCTATCCTACAAAATAGCAGATAAGGTAAAAAGTAAAAAGAGCGGTTTTAGATGCAACAATAGGTTAGTTTGTTGAAATCAAAAATTAAAAAGAACGTAAAGCGATTAATTGTGCCTCAGCTTTATGAAGGGATTCTAACCATTCTTTTTCGGGATCGCTATCGGCAACTATTCCCGCTCCCACTTGTCCCCAAACGGTGTTTAAATTCCCTTGAGCAGTCATTAATAGGGTACGGATGAGAATATTCAAATCTAAATGACCCCGTAGGTCAATATAGCCACAGGAACCATAGAATAAATTACGTCGCACCGGCTCCAATTCTTCGATAATTTCTAGACAACGAACTTTCGGACAACCGGTAATTGTTCCCCCCGGGAAAAGAGCTTTAATTAAATCAATAGCATGATACTTTTTATCTAATTTTCCTTGAACATTACTGACCAAGTGCATAACGTGACTATAACGCTCGATCGTCAGTAATTCATCAACATCAACCGATCCCCATTCACAAACCCTACCTAGATCATTGCGTTCTAGATCCACTAGCATAATATGCTCGGCGCGCTCTTTTTTATTAGTTAATAGTTCCTCGGCCAATTGTCGATCGAGTGCCTCAGTTTTACCCCGGGGACGGGTTCCAGCGATTGGTCTAGCGCTGGCTATTCCTCTTGCTAATTTCACCAATCTTTCGGGAGAACAACTAATCATTTCGCCCCAAGGGGTGCGCCAATAACTGGCAAAAGGAGAAGGGTTAATCTGTTGTAAACTGCGATAAATTTGCCATCCTTTTGCCTTAGTTGTGCTTTGAAATCTTAGGGATAAATTTGCTTGAAAAATATCGCCTTTTCTGATATAATCTAAGGCTTTTTTAACAGCTTTTTCGTAGTCGAGTTGAGAAGTATAAAAGATTAAGGGAGAGGGATGGGGATCGATCAACTCAAAATCGGGGTGATTGGTTAAAGATTGTTCGTATTTATCTAAATCTTCGGGTTTAGTGGCAGCTAACCAGAGAATTTGTGCTTGGTGATCGAGAATAGCAAAACTGTCCGGTTCGTACCAATAAGCGACGGGAAAAGGGAGATTATCAGCTTTCGTGCTGGGTAATTTTTCTATTTCCCAAGCTAAATCGTAGCCTAACCACCCCAACCAACCGCCATGGAAGGGAAGATGATCGGGAAGAACATCGGATCGGGTTTGGGGGAGTAAACTGCTTAAAAAGGGCAAAATTTCCCCTAGTGCGGGGGTCCAAAACTGACGCGGGGAACCAGCACAAAGAGAGTAACGGGAGAGGGAATTACCCGGATAGGGACTTTCTAGTAAAGTAGCGATCGCATCTTGGGAGAATAAACAGGCAAAAACCTCAGAACCAGTGCGCTGATGTAGAGGAAGAGATCGCCAATGCCATGCTAAAGGTTTTTGCATCTAAAATCGCGGGACAAAATAGCTGGTAAATTGGGTATAAATAAGGGTTTGGTGTTAGTTGTGGGGTAGTTGATCTTTCCTATCTGCTAACACCTATTCTCTTAGTCCTAAATGTTGGCTGTCTCCTAATTATCCCCGATAATCGAGGTCAATTTCTTTAGAACCGCCGCGCTGTAATTGGCCTAATAATTCCCCTAACTGACTCCAAACCAAACCACCGATAAAGATAGTCATGGGGAGAGAGATAGCGTAGGCAACCCAACCATTGAGAATAAATATATCTAATCCCGAGGCGAGGAAAAGACAGATTCCTACACAAATACCGATAAAAGGAATTTGTAAGGAACTGGATTTTAAAAGATTTTGATCGTCTGAACCCTTATTTTTATACCAATTGTTAACCACTTGCTTGAGACTAGCTTCAAAAGCGGCCCCGCAGGTAATACCGATAAATAAACCGGCAAAAACTAGAAAATAGGGCGGTTGGGGCAGAAAATAATAATCCATAGAAAAAGTGATTAACCGATGATGACCTTAAACACTTTAACGCGAACTGGTTTCTCCCGGAAGGACAGCGGCCACACCTTGGGCAGATAATTCCCGAAAAGCGCTCATGGCCACATCCAAGAGTCGCCGCGGTTGCAATTCTCCTTGGATTAAACCCCAGAGACGTTGTACTTCGGCGGTATGGAGACGGTCATCTTCCGTTAAAGCTAATAGCAATTGACGACGCAGATAACGACCTTCTTCCGAGAGAAGAAAAGTGATGCCTAATTGCGCGGTGGGCAGTAAATCGAAGTTACTTTCCGAGCGAGCCATTGTAATCATGTTTTCTAGGCGTTGCCACTGGAATTTACCGTCTTTGAACAGGACATCCAGTAAACGCCGGCGCAGTTGCGGCGATTCCCCGGTCAGGAGACGTTTAGCGACGTAGGGATAGGCCACTTGGACGATTTTGAAGTTAGGATCGAGGGTGAGGGCTGCCCCTTCTTGGGTGACGAGGGAACGAATAATCAGGGCGAATTTGGCGGGAATCCGGAAGGGATACTCGTACATCAATTCGGAGAAATCATCGGTAATGGTGCGGAAATTGAAGTCACCGACCCTTTGACCGATGGCATTGCCTAAAACCCGTTCTAGAGCCGGAATAATTGGTTTTATATCCGTTTCTGGGGTTAAAAATCCCAGCTTGACAAAGTTGCTGGCCAGGTTTTCGTAGTCTTTGTTAATTAAATCGACGACGCAACTGGCGAGGGTTTCTTTAGTTTCCTCCTCTAACTGGTCCATCATGCCAAAATCGATATAGGCCATGCGACCATCAAAGGTGGCGAAAAGATTACCCGGGTGCGGGTCAGCATGGAAAAAGCCGTGTTCGAGGAGTTGCTGTAATCCAGAGGTGACGCCGATTTTAACGATATTATTGGGGTCTAATCCTAAAGCTTTGATGTTCTCGGTATCGGTGAGTTTATAGCCATCAATCCATTCCAGGGTAAGGACGCGGCGACCACTATAACGCCAGTAGATACTGGGAACTTTAACTTCGGGGTTATTTTGGAAGTTGGTGGCGAATTTTTCAGCGTTGCGACCTTCGTTTTGATAGTCGATTTCCTCAAACAGTTTGGTGCCGAATTCATCCACAATCAGGGTGAGGTCGTGGCCGAGATTGAGGGGTAATAAACGACCGAATTTTTGGGCAGCCCAGCGCATTAGGTATAAATCGAGGCTTAAAAGCGCCCGCAGCCCGGGTCTTTGCACTTTAACGGCTACTTCTTCGCCGGTGGGGAGTATCGCTTTGTAAACCTGTCCTAAACTAGCGGCAGCCACCGGGGTGGGGGATATTTCTCGATAGGCTTTTTCTACGGACATTCCCAATTCTGTCTCGATAATGGCAAAAGCAATGTCGTTATCGAAGGGGGGAAGTTGGTCTTGCAGTTTAACTAATTCGTCTAAAAAGTCTCTGCGAACGAGGTCGGGACGGGTAGAGAGAGCTTGACCGACTTTGATGAAGGTGGGACCTAAACGGGTGAGAATTTGCCTAAGTTCGCTGGCACGCCGGTATTTATTGGCTTCTTCTTGCTTTGTCCATTTGTCCCAGAGGAGACTGAGGAGAAATAATCCTAAAGACCAAATAATCACGAAAGCGCGACCGAACAATTGCCAAGGTTTGTAACGGTATTGTTGAGCGATCGCTTCTGCACTGTAAGGAGTGAACTGTGTTTCTTCTCGTTTCCGGTCAGTTTGACTGTCTTGATGCCGACTCACAAGCTAATCTCTATATATCTTACGCCACTTGATATTGTAGCTAAGTTCTTGGCATCGGTATACAAAACTACACATTATTTAATAATTGTTATAATTCCCTGAGAAATCATAAGTATTTATTGCTGGACTGCCGGGGTGAGTTGGGCTGCCCTAACACACCCAACCGGATATTTAAGCAATTTCATCGGGATTAATGCCCAATTCTCGCAGCTTTTGGGCTAATTTTTCCGCCCGTCGTTGTTCTCTTTCTTTGGCTAATCTTTCCTGTTCTTTGGCTAATCTTTCCTGTTCTTTGGCTAATCTTTCCTGTCGGGCCGACTCTTGAGGGGTGGGAACCAATTCGCCCGATTCGGTGAAATAGCGCAATTTATTGGCAAAAATTCCTAAATATAATCCTAGTTGCTTACTCCATAAATAACCGTTTTCATTGGGGGTAATCGGTTGGTATTGTCCCTCGATTAAAGTGAATCCTTGCCATTCTAAAGTATTGGGATCAAACCAAAAATATTCAGGAGTCCGGAAAGTATGCTGATATAGTTCCTTTTTAGCTTTTCTGTCCACATTAGCGGTGGAATCGGAGAGAATTTCGATGATTACATTGGGATATTTACCCCCTTCTCCCCAGACAACCCAACTTTTTCTAGGACGTTTTTCCGTATCTAAAACCAAGAAAAAATCTGGTCCACAAAAATCTCGCTGTTTCAGTTGCCTTTCGTTATAATATATGGTCAAATTGCCCGAGGCATAGTAATCGTTTCTATCTTGCCAGAGCCAATCAAGACAAGATAATAATAAAATAATTTGTTGTAAATGCAGATCACTTTCCACGGGTGGTTCATCACTCCATAAATCGGTGGGAGGACAGACAATATCGGTAGCAATATCTAGGGTTGTCATCGTTTATAAACCCATTGAGTCAATTTGGGGTGATTCTAGCAACAAGCCACAATCAATACAATTATATTATAAGTCCGATCGTTTTGCTTGTATATAGGGTGTGCTGAAAAAGTTTGTTGGTGGGGTTAGGAGTCGGTTGGAGAAGTCAGAATACCATGACCTCAATCCCCTTCGTTGAAGGACTTATAAAAACCAGAAGAAAGCAATTAAAATAACAGTGAGAGTGGCGGCAAAAATGAGAGCGTATTCAATTTTTTTACTGAAAATACCAATAACAATGACTAGGCTAATTGCCAGAAGAAACACACCGATATAGACTAGATCTTGAGTACCTGAATTAACTAAATTATTATTTAAAGTCGGTGTGGGTGTGGGAGTTTGTAGAATTGTTGATGAGAGACTAATCGTGGAGGTAATGAACATAAATATTTATGACTACCATAGAACTAATTTTATACAGTAAACCGGACTGTCATCTTTGCGAAGGGTTGCTAGAGAAACTAGAAAAAATCCGTCAACCGGAGTGGCAGTTAGAAATTAGGGACATTACCAGTCGAGAGGATTGGTTTAACGCTTATCAGTACGAAATCCCCGTCCTCTGTCAAAAACTAGCCACGGGGGAAAAAATCCTTCCTCGTCTTTCCCCCCGGGCAAATGCCGAACAATTGGCCCGTCTTTTAGCCAATAATTTAACCTAGGGGCTAATTACCCGGACCAGGAATAACGACCGGACTAGGAGAGGGAGAAGACTGGGCGACCGGTTGCGGTTTGGCTGCGGGTTGAGTTTGATACCATTTAAAGTGTTGGTAGGCCGTGCGCGATATTTGTTGAATCAGAGTCCTAGCGTTACTATCATTGTGGGGACGTTTCACCATCACTGCTCCTAGATAGCGTTTTCCGTTGGGCATATCAATAATCCCCGCATCCGCTAACATCGAGCCAATATCACCGGTTTTATGGGCAATATCGGCGGATTTCTCGATACCTTGCGGTAGGAGGGTGCGAGTGCGCGTTTCCTGCATAATATTCAATAGACGATCGCGGGAACGTAAACTGAGTAATTCCCCTTGATTAACTTTTCCTAAGATTGTCACCAAATCTCTCGGACTTGTGGTATTGGTTCCTTCCAAGTCGGGTAAAGCGTTATTAATTACCGTACTGGTCAAACCCCAAGCTTGAAAACGCCGATTAAGAGCCTCTTTGCCGCCCATCCGCTTAATTAACATATTAGTAGCGGTATTATCGCTAATTACGTTCATTTTAGTGGCGGTTTCTAGGGCAGTATAGGTTTTATTCACTCCTAGATACTGCATATCCCCGGACCCACTGGCCATGACATCCTTAGTGGCCACAAAGGTTTCATCGAGACGAATTTTCCCCGCATCCACATCCTCAAAAAAGGCGACCAGAATCGGGATTTTAATCGTACTAGCGGCGGCAAAAATAGTATCTCCGCGAAAATTAGCGTAAGCACCGTTATCGAGGTCAATAAATAAAGCTCCCACCTGTAATTTCGGATATTTGACCGCTAAAGCCTGTAATTTCTGGTTGAGGCTGCTGAGATTTTCGTTTAAAACTAACGTGGTCAGTTTTGGGGTGACGGGTTTGGGAGTCGGGGAATTAGTAGCGGTGGGTTTTGGATGTAGAGGTAATTTGCTCGGATCCACCACGGTTAAAACCGTACCAGCGATCGCACCTAAACCGACACCAAGGATAGAGAAGCGAAGAACCTGAAGGAGAAAAGAGGAGATTAGGTTAGTTTTACGCTGTTTTTTTGCTTTTTTAACCGGTAAAGACTTTTTTTTGTTGTTTGAGTCCATGGACCTAGGGGAATTAAGGCCAGATTGGACTTTAGTAGGACGACGAGTTACTTGACGAGTCACGGTTTTCCTCAAGGGTATCCAGATTTATTATCGATCGCTAGGAGAATTTTTTTTCTTGCCCTTGAGACTATCAAGACCGAGAAAAAGTTGCCCGATACTTTCAATATGGCCGATAATACCCCGCAGCAGGGCTAATTCCTCCACCGTGGGACGGGCCCGATGATAAAATTGCCGGAATTTCTCCATCCTAGCGGCGGCGGTGTGGGGGTAAAGATAGCCAATTTTGAGCAAAAAGCTCTCCAAGTGCTGATAATAGCCTTCTAGAGCTTCAAAAGTGGCATTAGGGGGCGTTTCTAACGGGGGTTCGAGCCTATTTTCCGTGGCCATTTGGTACAGTTCGTAGGAGCAAACCGCCACCGCTTGGGCGAGATTGAGGGAGGAATATTGAGGATTAGCGGGAATACCGACAAAACGCTGGGCGTGGTTCAGTTCGCTGTTACTTAAACCCCGGTCTTCTGGCCCGAAAATTAAGGCCGATTCCAGGTTAGGGGTGAGTAACCAGGGTAAGGCAGTCTGGGGTGTTTCGAGGGGAGTATTCAGGTGACGGGGTTTCGAGGTGGTGGCAATGATGCGATGACAACCCTGCAAAGCTTCCGCAAGGGTGGCTACCTGTGAACAGTTTTCTAGGACTTCAATCCCGTGTACTGCCATGCG
Source organism: Microcystis sp. M113S1 (assembly GCF_020246945.1). NCBI lineage: Bacteria > Bacillati > Cyanobacteriota > Cyanophyceae > Chroococcales > Microcystaceae > Microcystis > Microcystis sp. M113S1. The sequence continues at coordinate 43,434 of NZ_JADBSA010000160.1, forward strand.
TCGCGCTTCTTCTGCAAGGATATCACAGGCAGGATTGACGATAATTAAGCGACTTAAGCCCATATTCCGCATAATTCTGGCGGTGGAACCCACATTTAAGGCTCCGGCCGGTTCAACCAAAATAATTCTCAGGCGATCGAGCGGGGAACTCTGATTATTTTCATCTACACTCATAGATAAGGCGCAGTTTTTGACTTTTTAATTTTAATCATGGCACGTCAGCCCTCGAAGTCCGATCTTCCCAGTAAAATTTGTCCCGTTTGCGGTTTATCGTTTACTTGGCGCAAAAAGTGGCAAAATTGTTGGCATGAGGTCAAATACTGTTCAGAACGCTGTCGTCGTCGCAAGTCCTCGACTAATGAGTAAAAAGCCGAGAATTTTAACTATGAGATAGGCACTCTTGCAAAAGGCAATTTTTAGCTGAGGACTTAGATGGGTGATTAATTTTGCTTAGGTACTCTATTAGCTTTTAATTTTACAGCTAATTTAGTAAGCTAATATTTGGCTAAATTAACTTTTTCTTAAGAGAATCTCAATGCACATTGCCTGGTTAGGAAAAAAATCTCCTTTTTGCGGTAACGTTACCTATGGGCGAGAAGTGACTAATTCTCTGCTCGATCGAGATTATCAAGTCAGTTTTCTGCATTTTTCTTCCGAAAAACCCACCGTAGGCGATTGGCCTGACTTTTACGACGAAATCACCCTGCCACGTCTCTATAGTTCCCAAGTCTATACTATTCCCACCCTAAAATCGAGTCGGGTTCTACAGGATAAACTCAGGGAACTGAAACCCGATCTAGTTCATGCGTCCTTACCCCTGTCTCCCCTCGATTTTCTGCTACCAGAAATTTGTGAGTCTTTAGATTTGCCTCTGGTGGCGACTTTTCACCCGGCTTTTGATAGTAAAATTCGCAATCTGATTTCTAGTACCCAATTATTAACATACCAACTACACGCTCCTTTTTTAGCTAATTACGATAAAGTAATTATTTTTTCCACCTCTCAACGGGATTTTTTAGTTAAATTGGGGGTTCCCGAAGAAAAATTAGCAATTATTCCCAATGGGGTTGATGTTAATAAGTATTGTCCAGGACCATCGAATATTAAAGCTCAATATAATGCCGATTGTTTATTTGTTTATCTCGGTCGGATCATGCCGGAGAAAAATGTAGAATCTTTATTGAAAGCTTGGAAAAAAACCAGTTTAGGTGATAGATGCAAACTGCTCATTGTTGGTGATGGTCCGTTAACTCCTTCCCTTAAACCTTTTTATGGAGAAGAAGATGGTATTATCTGGTTAGGTTTTATCGGCGATGAAAATAAACGAATTGAAATTTTGCGCGGGGTTGACGGCTTTATTTTACCCTCATTAGTGGAAGGTTTATCGATTTCCCTCTTGGAAGCGATGGCCTGTGGTGTTGCTTGTATGGCTACGGATGTGGGGGCCGATGGGGAAGTGTTAAAAGGTGCGGGAATAGTTCTAGATACTAAAGGACTAATTACCCAATTAAAAACTCTCTTGCCCGTATTACGAGAGCATCCTGAATTAACAACAATTTTAGGACAAAAAGCCCGTCAAAGAGTTTTAGAATCTTACAGTCTCAGCAAAAATATCGATCACTTACAGTTAGTTTATCAAGAAGTGTTAGCCAAAAAACAATCTTCTCTTAGCTACTTTCACTAAGGAATTTATATGACGATTGCCCGGACAATTTGCTTGGGATTTATTGCGGTAATTTTAGCGGGAACTTCCCTGTTGATGTTGCCTGTTTCTACCACTAGCGGCACTTGGAATGACCCAATTGTTGCCATCTTCACCTCCACTTCTGCTGTCTGTGTAACCGGTTTAGCAGTAGTAGATACGGGTACTTATTTTTCTTTTTGGGGTCAATTATTTATTGCTTTATTAGTGCAAGTGGGTGGACTGGGATATATGACCACTACCACTTTTTTAATGTTATTAATTGGGCGAAAATTTGACCTGAGACAGAAGTTAGCAATTCAAGAATCCTTTGATAGACCTTTCCTACAAGGTAGTCAAAGTTTAATGAAATCAGTGATTGCTACTACTCTAGTTTTTGAGTTAACAGCAACTTTGGTTATGTTAACTGTCTTCGCCCAAAAGTATGATTTTAGATATGCGGTGTGGTTATCTTTATTCCATAGTATTAGTGCTTGGAATAATGCTGGTTTTGGCTTGTTTAAAGATAACTTGATGTCCTATCAGTCCTCAATTATTATTAACTTAGCTATCACAGGATTGATCATTTTTGGAGGTATCGGTTATCAAGTAATTATCGAGTTTTATACTTGGTCTATTCACCGCTTTCGATATAAAAGAAAAGGCTTTGTTTTTTCTCTTAACTATAAAGTTGCTATCAGTACAACTATATTTTTATTAGTGATGGGAACATTGGCTTTTTTATTTACTGAACAGGGAAATGGTGACACTTTGGCTAATTTATCAATTAAAGATAAATTGCTGGCTGCTTGGTTCCAATCGGTAACATCGAGAACAGCAGGATTTAATACCATTGATATCGGGAAAATTTCCGTAGAAGGTTTATCAATTACCATCGCTCTCATGTTTATAGGAGCCAGTCCTAGCGGTACAGGGGGAGGTATTAAAACCACAACTTTTAGGATTTTATATAACTGTACTCGCTCGGTTTTAAGAGGCCATGAAGAAGTGACTCTCTATCAAAGACGCATTCCTATGCCGTTAATTTTAAAGTCAATGGCGGTGGTTTTTGGTTCGGTTATAGCGATTATTATCTCCACCCTAGCTATCTCATTTGTGGAGACAGATTTTAAAATGATTCAACTGTTTTTTGAGGTAGTTTCTGCCTTTGGAACTGTCGGCTTATCTATGGGTATAACCGCCGCTTTATCGCCGATTTCTAAGTTAATTATTGTTTTTATGATGTATCTGGGACGGGTAGGAGTTATACTTTTAATAGCGGCTATTATCGGCGATCCGAAACCAACAGTGATTAATTACCCCGAAGAAAACCTTTTAGTGGGATAATTAATATCAGTTATCAGTTATCAGTTTCTCCTGTCTCCTTACTCATTGACACTAGCATTTTAAATGCGTAACAGTTTAACTTAAAATTATGCAATCAATTAAATTTTTTAGTAGTATGCGTCCCCAAAATCGTCAATTTGCCGTCATCGGATTAGGCAGATTTGGGCGCGCCGTCTGTGAAACCTTACGCAAACAAGGTTATCAAGTGGTAGCGACAGATATTGACGAAGGATTAGTAGCACAAGCGTTATCTGATCGAATAGTAGATAATGCGATCGAGCTTGATTCTACCAAACCTAACGCCCTGCGAGAAGCGGGAATTTTTGAAACTGATACGGTGATTGTCGCTATTGGTAAATACGTTGAAGAAAGTATCATTACTACTCTCAATTGTAAGGAAGCAGGGGTTAATTTTGTCGCCGCTAAAGCCTCCACAGAAATCCATGGAAAATTACTAAAAAAAGTTGGTGCAGATTTAGTAGTTTTTCCCGAATACGATGCCGGTTGTGAGTTAGCGCACCGTTTAACTAGACCGTCAATTTTAGAACGATTTGATCTCGATCCCGAACATAGTATTGTCGAGTTAAAAGTCCCGGAAGCTTTTCACGGTAAAACCCTAGCAGAGTTAGAAATTCGTAATCGTTATGGGTTAAATATTGTCGCTGTCGGTAATGCGGAAAAATTCAAGATTAACCCCAATCCCCAAGAAAGATTACACAAGGATTTAGCAATGGTGGTGATTGGTTCTAACCGAGATATTCAGCGTTTACCGATTTGACACTCCCCGCTCTAAAGAGACGGGGATTCTTGGTTCACAGAGATTACTTGCGAAAGACAGAATTGCTTCTGAAAAAGTAGAGGTATTCTCTCCCCAAGCGTTTATTGGATCTAGCATCGAAGGTTCCGGTATGCCCTACCGTACTTAGTCCCCTTTTAAGGATGTTGATTGCGGCGTTTTCATCCCTATCCAAAACACATCC
>NZ_JADBSA010000161.1:0-6980 GCF_020246945.1 Microcystis sp. M113S1
AGAAAAAGGATAACTAGATAGCAAGTGATATTCTAGTAGGTTCGGTTCAGACATAATCGTGTAAGACCTAAGTAAGGGAAACCAGAAAGGGCTGTGATGAGCTTCGAGAATCCTCACGCCTTTAGGCCCAGGAGTGTCAAACTGGAAGCAGATCGAAATTATACTTGTAACCATTCTATTTATCATGACACCGAACCCTGCCTTTTCCATGGACGATTTTGCCAAAGCTCTTGATCAATACGATTATCAATTTGAAAAAGGGCAGATCGTGCGCGGGAGAGTCGATCAACACACCTCCGATGGAGCATTCATCGATATTGGCGGCAAATCCTCCGCTTTTATTTCTTTAAGGGAAATTTCCCTGGAAAATGTTCCTTCCATTGCCGAAGCTTTACCCATAGATGCAGAATTCGATTTTCTGATTACCCGTGGACAGGATGCGGAAGGACAAGTTACCCTGTCTCTGCGGCAATTATTACTGCAAAAAGCTTGGGAAAATGTCAGGGAAATCTCTGAAAGTGGCAAGTCGGTGCAGCTGCGCGTCACGGGGGTGAATAAGGGGGGAGTGACGGGAGAAGTGGAGGGATTAAAAGGATTTATCCCTCGCTCCCATTTAATCGAAAAAAATGATTTAGATTCCCTCATCGGACAACTTTTAACCGCAACTTTTATTCAAATCGATCAAGAAAATAATAAATTAGTTTTATCTCAGCGAGAAATTGCTCGCGCTAACGCTATCAGTCAATTAGCTGTGGGTAAATTATTAAGTGGCACCGTGGTTAAATTACAACCCTACGGTGTCTTTGTCGATTGCGGTGGAGTGACGGGATTACTCCATGCTAAACAGGTGACAGGAGCCTCTTTTAATTCTCCCATGACTTTCTTTAAAGTTGGTCAAGCAATTAAAGTGGTAGTCGCGGAAATTGACGAATATAAAAATCGCATTTCCCTATCCACAAAAATCCTCGAAGCACACCCCGGCGAAATTCTCGAAAACTTTGCAGAAGTCATGGAAACAGCAGCAGAAAGATTAAAACAAGCTCAGGAAAAAACACCCGAAAGTTAGCGTAGGGTGGGTTAGGCGACAATAATTTAGATATTTTACCACCTATTTAGTATTCGCCGTAACTCACCATCAGTTATCAGGTGAATTTGTCTCCTCTCTCCTGTCTCCTTTTTACTTGACCAAGATGTTTCAAGATCGGATAGCAATTTTAGGGACTATGCACGGAAAAGAGCGGGTAATTGCACCGATTTTAGCGCAAGAAATAGGCCTTAAGGTGATTGTACCCGATAATTTTGATACCGATCGCTTTGGCACTTTTACCCGGGATATTAAGCGCATCGGGACACAAATTGAAACCGCTCGCAGAAAGGCACAACAAGCGATCGAGCTTTCGGGATACGATATCGGAATTGCTAGTGAGGGTAGTTTTTATCCCTATCCCAACTTGCCGTTAGTTTCCTGTAATCGTGAATTGATTTTATTGTTCGATCGAGTCCATAATCTAGAAATAATTGGTCAAGCAATAGTCACGGAAACTAATCACGCTCACCAAACTGTAACTAATCTAACAGATGCTTTAGAATTTGCCGAAAAAATAGGGTTTCCTAGTCATGGTTTAGTGGTGATGTTTGATAAAAATTCTCTCGACTCCGAGAATATTTTTAAGGGAATTACCGACCGGAAAAATTTAGTTAAAATTGTTGAAGATATTCTTGACAAAAACGGCAAAGTACACCTAGAAACCGATATGCGCGCTATGCACAATCCCACGCGCATGAAAACAATTGTTGCCGCAACAGCAAATCTGGTTCAGAAACTTAATCAATTATGTCCTAATTGTGGTTGTCCGGGGTTTGATATTATCGAAATAACATCGGGTTTACCCTGTGGTTTATGTCACTTTCCCACCTCTTTAATTAAACTGGAACTATACGGTTGTCAAAGGTGTGATTATCGAGAGGAAAAACTCTTTCCCAACGGTCAAAAAAACGCCGATCCGATGTATTGTGAATATTGTAATCCTTAAAGATAGCTTTTCTATGGAAAGAATTTTAGAACCAGAAGTAATGGATGATCGGGAAGAAGCGCTCGAATATGATGCCATGGACTTCACCGAAGTTAATACTAATTTCGCTAAAGAAGCCGTACAATTGGCCGGTATTAATGCTAGGGTGTTAGATGTAGGAACCGGTACTGCACGCATTCCGATTATGATCAGTCAACTACGTCCCCAATGGCAAATTATCGCTATTGATCTGGCCGATTCTATGTTAGAAATTGGTCAAAAAAATATCCTTAATGCTAACTGTCAAGAACAGATCAAATTGGAGAAAGTTGATGGAAAAAATCTTCCCTACCAATCCGAGCAATTTGATTTAGTTATTTCTAATAGTTTAATCCATCATCTCAAGTATCCTCTGCCTTTTTTACGGGAAATTAAGCGAGTTTTAAAACCTCATGGGGGCATTTTTTTAAGAGATTTATTCCGTCCCGATTCCGAGGAAATAATCAAGGGGATGGTGAGGGAAATCGATCCTAATTTTTCTCCCCGACAAGCGCAACTATTTCAAGACTCGCTGCGAGCGGCTTTTACCCTAGCAGAAATCGCAGATTTAATCCAGCAGTCGGGCTTAGAAAATGTTAAAATTTATCAGTCTTCCGAACGTCATTGGACAGCTATAAAAACGAGTAAAAACTAATCAATAAATAAGAGGAAAAGCGAGTTATGAAAGTTGGACTTTTGGGAACGGGATTAATGGGAACGCCAATGGTAGAAAGATTATTAAATCAGAAAATTCCTGTTATTGCCTATAATCGCACCTTAGAAAAATTGACACCTTTACAGCAGTTGGGAGCCAAAACAGTTAGCTCTCCTGAGCAAGTAATTCAAGAGGCAGATTGTCTGATTTTAATGTTAACTAATGCCGCCGCTATCCAAGAGGTTTTAGGATTAAATTCCGAGCAATCCAACTTTAATAATCGTACTATTATCCAGATGGGAACCATTGCTCCTTCTGAAAGTAAACAACTGCGAGATCAAATTGTTGCTAAAGGGGGAGAATATCTAGAAGCACCCGTGTTAGGAAGTATTCCCGAAGCTAAAAAGGGGACTCTCTTAGTTATGGTGGGAGCAACGGAGAAACAGTTCCATCAATGGTCAAATTTATTAGCACATTTTGGTCAAGAACCGATGTTAATCGGGGAAGTGGGAACCGCCGCGGCGTTAAAATTAGCTTTAAATCAATTAATTGCCGCTCTAACCAGTGCTTTTGCTTTGAGTTTAGCTTTTTTATCCCAGCAAGGAGTAGAGCTAGAAAAGTTCATGACTATCCTGCGTCAAAGTGCCTTATATGCGCCTACTTTTGACAAAAAATTAACCAGAATGTTAGAGAAAAATTATGCTAACCCTAATTTTCCCACTAAACATTTACTCAAAGATGTCAATCTCTTTTTAGAGGAATCGGAGAGGTTAGATTTAACCACTTTTCCCCTAACAGGAGTACAGCGCCTTCTTGAAAAAGCTTTAGAAATGGGATTCGCAGAACAAGATTATTCAGCTTTATACGGGGCGCTGAAAAAAGAATTATAAACCGCTTGCCAACATCAAAAAGACTCTCTTTGGTTTGTCTAGTCGGACAAAAGTAAACATTCGACCTCTTGTAAAAATCAAAAATTGTTGTTAGGGTTAGGAGTCAGTAGCCAGTAGTCAGTAGTCAGGAGAATTAAGAATGAATAATAATCAATTAAATGGTCTATTTACAAATTTTAGGCAATTTAATCCTTATTTTTGAGGCTTATTATTAAGATAACTGCAATACTTACCTTTACTGATAGGAAAAAAAACGGTAAAAGGCTTTAAATTTTCCTTAAGCTTTGTTGAGGTAGCCAGAAGAGGGGGTTAGAGTAGGAAGTGATGGAATTTTGGGCATATTTTTCTATGACGCTGACTGAATTTGGATTATTAGCGGGTTTACTTGCCCCCGGTATTCTACTCTCGATTTTGGTGATGGTGAGTTTTGCCAAAGGGGGCTAAAAACTGATAGAGACACCGATGAAAGTGTCTCTGTCTTGGGTGAAGATTAATCTATTTTTGGTTTTTTGCCCAATTTAATTGATTCTGTAGCTAACAAAATTGATTCTAAATGATGGCGCTTCTCCACTTGACCGAGGAAATAACCTGTCATCATCGCTGAAGCGAGAAGATTAGCCAAATTCTCGCGGTCGGTGGTAATTTGTACCGCAAAATCCTCCGGGGGCAACATTCCCACCAATCCCTTGACATTTTGCGAGATAATATCTTTAATTTCGCTACTGACCGATTGGGCTATTCTTTCAAGGGTTTCAGGATGCTGCTGCTGGAGATACTGCATCAAACAGTTATCATTTTGTTCTTCGGTTTCCCAGGGAAAAAAATCAGGATTAAAAGTCATCAGAACTCCCACGCTGTAGTGGTTATTAGATTTAGGTTAACAAATCGCTCTTCTCGATTGCCCGAAGTCACCCCCATCTTCTTCAAGTTTAGCTCAGTGATTCAGGAACATTCACCCCTAATATACCCTCTCTCTCCTTATTCCTGATCGGTAGGTTCCAGAATACCCTGTTCCCTAAGATTATCAACCTCGAAATATTGATGAAATTTATCGGTTACTTCTAACCAGTAGGATCTGCCTTCGTTTTGCTTGCGTTTTCTCACAAATCCTCGTTCTACCAAGTCCTGAACCTGTTGATAGGCCGTACTGCCTCGTAAATTAATTAAATCCGCTTGTAAAATCGGTTCTTTTAGTGCGATCGCTGCCAAAGTACGGAGGGTTCCCGTACCTAATTCGGCCGGGATCAGGTCTTCGATCAAATTCTGATAAGCTGACCGCAATTGTAAACTATAACCGAGGGGGGTTTCCACCACTGCCAAGGCACTATCCCGGTGGGCATAATCGGACATTAATTCGATCATGGCATCTTCCACCGTCAAGCGATCGCTGTTAGTTAATGTCACCATCTCGGTTAAGGGGACAGGCTGCCCTTTTAGATAAAGTATCGCTTCTAGACGGGTAGCTAGTCTGATCTCCTGGTCGGGTTCCGCGCTCAATCTCGACTACCTAAGTTTAGACAATGATTTGATATTCTACTAGAAGACGAACGAGAAAATTATGGAAACTTTTTGGAGTCAGGTTTTAGACTTTTGTTATCAGGCTACCGGCCAGGTGGGCGATCGCTTACTGGCTGATTTTGGCAAATTACAGGCCACCAATAAAGCAGACGGGACTTTAGTGACGGCTGCCGACCGTTGGTCCGATGGCCAATTGCGATCGCTAATTGCCAGCACTTTCCAGGATCATGGAGTCTTAACCGAGGAAACTACCCATATTTTCCCGGAGCAAGAATGGTGTTGGGTAGTGGATCCGATCGACGGCACAACTAATTTTACTCGCGGTGTTCCCATCTGGGGCATTTCCCTAGGACTTCTCTACCGAGGGACTCCCGTGTTCGGATTTGTTTATCTCCCCTGCCTTAAACAGGCCTATTATGGTTATTGGTGCGGTGAGACGGGTTTAACCGGTCCGGTGGGGGCCTACCGCAACGGTCAACCGATTCACACCAGCGACGATTTTCCTAGCAAAAATCATCTGTTTAATCTCTGCGCTCGTAGCACAGATGTACTGAAAAATCCCTTTCCCTGCAAAGTGCGGATGATAGGAGTGGCTAGTTATAATCTGCTTTTGGTTGCCGATGGCACAGTCTTGGGAGGAGTGGAAGCAACCCCGAAAGTCTGGGATATTGCCGCGGTTTGGGCAATTCTACAGGCTGCGGACGGAGTATTTATCTCTTTAGGAGAAAAGATTTTTCCCTTGCGGGTAGGGGAAAATTATCGGGATCGATCCTATCCCTGTTTAGCCGTGGCTCGATCGAATTTAGCGCCGGTTTTCTTGCCTTTAGTCGGTTTTCTCAAGGATGTTCCTTGAATGGAGAATTGCTCAGGTTAGAATAGCTGCATTTATTGGTTTTATCTCTATTTATATTTATTTCATGAGTTTTGATACTTCCTCTCTCAGCGAACGCAACGATAAAGCCGAAGTCTATCAGCCAGTAATTATTCGCCTCGAAAATGTGTCTAAAATCTATGGCAGTGGCGAAACCATGGTTAAAGCCCTTAATAACATCAATTTAAGCCTAAAAAAAGGGGAATATTGCGCGATTATGGGGGCTTCGGGTTCGGGAAAATCCACAGCGATGAATATTATCGGCTGTCTTGATCGTCCCACCTCGGGGTCCTATTATCTAGAAAATCTCGACGTTTCCACGCTGCCGGATGGGGATTTAGCTCAGATTCGCAATCGTAAAATCGGCTTTGTTTTCCAGCAATTCCATCTTCTACCCCAGATGAGTGCGCTAGAAAATGTCATGTTACCGATGATTTATGGTGGGGTTTCTCCCCAAGAAAGAAAGGAAAGAGCGATCGCTGCTTTAACCAAGGTAAAATTAGATAATCGACTGCACAATAAACCCAATCAATTATCGGGGGGACAACAGCAGCGCGTCGCTATTGCTAGGGCAATTGTCAATCAACCTATATTATTACTTGCCGATGAACCGACAGGGGCGCTCGACTCGAAAACTACCCAAGAGGTGATGGCTATTTTCTCGGAATTGAATAACAGTGGCATTACTATCGTGATGGTAACTCACGAGGCTGATGTGGCGCGTCACTCTGGACGCATTATCTGGTTTAAAGATGGTGAAGTGGTTTATCCTAATCTCGCACCGACGGATTTACACGAGGTGATTGGGTAGGGTGGGAATTTTTTGGTAATCAGTGAAAAGAAAACGGCAACTTCCTAATTAGGGTCTGCTGAAAAAGTTATTGAAAAGCACAGGTCTCTTAATCAATGATTTCACTTAGCTACAAGCATAAGCTTTAGTTGTTGATTAGCTTCTAAGCTATAACTTATTGTCATCATTGACCCAGAAAAAGTGC
>NZ_JADBSA010000162.1:0-2943 GCF_020246945.1 Microcystis sp. M113S1
CTGAAAGGTCGCGAAAGTCTGTGGACTTTGTGTAAGACAGTACATGGTTTTTTAACCGTGGTATGCAACGGTGGTTGAAGCAGAAACTTAAATCGTGAGGTTTAGGAATCGCCGCACTTTTAGGGCGGCGAGGATGTCAACAACAGGCCGAAGAAGATTTATAGTCATTTCAGATAAGTCTGATACACTCTAGACTGATTAAACCCTTATGAACTCTGGCATTGCTATTCTCAATCTTAATTGAAATGACTATATTCGATCTCTCGGAGCATCAAGATAAGCTAAGACGCATTTTAAGCGTTTATAGGTCAGTACGAATACTACGATAGCGTTAGGCGAGGATGCGAAGTCAGTCCTTGAATTGATCAGAGAAAAGGAGTTTAAAGGATGAAAATGACTTATCTGGAAGCTACTGCCAAATTTTACAGGGAAGTAGCCCAAACTCCCGAAGTGGGGCTATGTTGTGTCCAAAGCAGTCCTTTGCAACTACCGGGGTTAAAAATCCCTGCCATTATGCAGGAGATGAACTATGGTTGTGGCACGACGGTGCAGGCCAATGAATTAGGCAATTCTCCCAGGGTTTTGTATGTGGGTGTGGGTGGTGGTTTAGAAGCACTGCAATTCGCCTATTTTTCCCGTCGTCCAGGGGGAGTCATTGCGGTGGATCCAGTGCCAGAAATGCGTTGGGCAGCCCAAAGAAATCTCAGCGAAGCGCTGCTGGAAAATCCCTGGTTTAGTCTCGATTTTGTGGAAATTAGAGATGGTTCTGCCTTTGAATTGCCGGTGGAGGATGCCTCCGTCGATGTAGTGGCGCAGAATTGTCTTTTTAATATCTTTAAACCAGCCGATTTACAGTTAGCTTTACGGGAAGCTTTTCGCGTCTTAAAACCGGGAGGACGTTTACTGATGAGCGATCCGATCGCCACTCGTCCCATTCCCGAACATTTGCAAGAAGATCAGCGTTTACGCGCTATGTGTCTATCGGGGGCCTTGACCTACGAGGATTATATTAAACAGCTGATCGCTGCTGGTTTTGGTCAGGTAGAAATTCGGGCCCGTCGTCCCTATCGTTTACTGGACTGTCAAAGTTATAATTTAGCCGAGCCGCTCCTATTAGAAAGTTTGGATTCCGTTGCTTTTAAAGTAGCTATTCCCGAAGATGGGGCCTGTATTTTTACGGGCAAAACTGCTATTTATACTGGTACGGAAGCAATTTTCGATGATGGTGTCGGGCATATTTTATCCAAAGGATTACCAGTGTCCGTCTGTGATAAAACTGCGGGCAACTTAGCTCGTTTCTCTCCCCAAGATATAATCATCACCGAGTCCACTTGGCACTATAATGGGGGCGGTTGCTGTTAAAAAAGTAGCGTCGAGACAAGTTCGATACCTCAGTTATCAGTTATCATTGATTAGTGATTGGTCACTGTTTACTGTTTACTAATTACTGTTTACTCTCCCATGACTCCTTTTGTTGAGAAACTAAAAACTCCTTTAACTAAGCAAAAAATCTCGGTTCTGCAAATTAATTTGGGGAAAAGATGTAACCTTGCCTGTAGCCATTGTCATGTGGAAGCTAGTCCGGGTCGCTCCGAAGAAATGACTCCAGAAGTGTGCGAACAAATTATCGAACTGATCGAAAGATTTCCCCAAATTAAAACCGTCGATCTGACCGGCGGCGCCCCGGAAATGCTCTACGGTTTTAAGCCAATTGTGGAAACCTCTAGAAAAGCTGGAAAAGAGGTAATTGTGCGCTCAAATTTAACTATTTATTTCGAGAAAGGATTTACTGATATTCCTGAATATTGCGCTGGCCATCAGTTGCGGGTGGTGGCTTCTTTACCCTGTTATCTTGCCGATAATGTGGATAAAATGCGCGGTATGGGAGTCTATGATCGATCGATCGCCGCTTTACAATGGTTAAACCGTCTCGGCTACGCTCAAGAGCCGAATTTGATTGTGGATTTAGTCTATAATCCCCAGATTCCTAAGTCAGAGAATTTTTCTCTCACACCAGATCAGGTATCCCTGACACGGGATTACAAAAAGTTCTTGCAAGAACATTTTAATATTTCTTTTAACAATCTGTTTACTATCACTAACCTACCCGTCGGCAGGACACGCTTCCATCTGGAACACCGGCAACTCTATCAACCCTATCTTCAATTCCTCGAAGACCATTTTAATGGCGATACTGTCGAGCATTTGATGTGTCGTAATCAGCTTTCGATCGATTATTTGGGTAATATCTATGACTGCGATTTTAATCAGATGGAAGAGCTGGTCGCTTGCACCAGTCAAGGCCAAAAATTAACCCTGACAGATTTATTACAACCGGGTACTTTGGATCTCATTGCAGAGGTACAAACCGCTTCCTATTGCTACGGTTGCACTGCCGGCAGCGGTTCCAGTTGTGGGGGAGCTTTGATTTCAAGCCGAACAAATGTACTGAATTGACAAAGCCCCTCGGGAAAATTAGTACAAACGCTCGGACTCTGGTGCTGTCTTGACGGGGTAGAGTGTGGGGGTGTAGGGTGTGGGGTTTTACCGATTTTCAGGGGGTCAATTAGTGGGACTTAAACGCTCAACAAAGATCCAATCGAGTATAATCGTTACAGAGTAAGCACTTTACGTTGAGAAATCGGCGATGAAAGAGACAACCCCAGCCGCGATGCCTCCCTGCTTTGACCGATGGTGTCGGCGGTTTGACAATTGCTTCAAGAGCGAAGCGCAAAAAAACGGGTTCAGACAATATTTAGGAGGATTATTAGGGGAAAGTGAAAGGAAAAATCTAACTCAAATGGCCAATAATGCCTTCGGAGTGATTTATAACCGATTACATCACTTTTTGACCGAATCTCCTTGGTCAGACCGTCAGGTAAATGAATGTCGGTTGCAAGTGATGAACCAATGCCGCCAGACGCAAATACCCCGAGGATTTTC
>NZ_JADBSA010000163.1:0-12075 GCF_020246945.1 Microcystis sp. M113S1
ACCTCGGAACAAATATCGCCCTTGAAAATGTAATGGCGACGGGTCAAGCAGCATAGAAGCTTAACGGCTAAGGTCAATTCTGCCCACAAATAAAATTCAGAGCCTTCCGCCGCCGGGCAGTCGGTAGATGTTAAACTAAAACGCTTGTGGATTCGGTCTGACGGGGGCATAGTCTTCCGATTGTGTCTAGTTAAGAGGAGTAGAAGCAAGAATCTCCCGTCACAGCCTAGCTTGACGGCGAGAGTGTCAAAATTAGGTAGTCCCCTCCCTATCTTTCCTATTTCTTTACCGCTTCTGATTTATGAGTACATCCGTTCCGAGTTCTTCAATTCTCTTGGTGGGAATTGAGGAGAATATCGCTAAACTAGCTAGTGCGGACTTGAAAGAAGCAGGTTATCGTCCCCTGATCGTGCCTAGCATTGATATGGCTTTCCCAGAAGTGAAAAGTTGTCAGCCAGCGATAATTATACTCGATCGCTTCCTCGCAGCGGAGGCTGGTGTGAATTTTTGTCGTCGTTTACGTTCCCAGGGAAGTCGCGTTTATATTATTTTGTTAGTATCTCAAGAAACCCTAGAAGAACGTCTGGCCTGTTTGGAAGCGGGAGCCGACGATTATTTTCTCAAACCCTATAATTCGCCATATTTTCTCAAATTAATCCGTTTTTACCTGCAACCTCTGGAAATTATCCCCGAACAATTGCGTTTTGGTGACTTAGTATTAGATTTAGCCAGTCGTCGTCTCTCCTATAAAAACAAAAATATTGAGTTGACGATGAAGGAATTTGAACTGCTGCGCTACCTCATGATTCACCCCAAAGAAGTATTATCGAGGGATAAAATTCTCGAAAATGTCTGGGGAGACGAATTTCAAGGAGAATCAAACGTTATTGAGGTGTATATTCGCTATTTACGCCTGAAGATGGAGGCTGGTGGTCAAAAACGCCTCATTCATACCGTGCGTGGTGTGGGCTACGTTTTACGGGAATCTTAACAGTAATCAGTGATCAGTGATCAGTAGATTGCTTTTATTTATTCTCCCCAGACCCCACACCCTACACCCCACACCCTACACCCTACACCCCACACCCTACCACCCTAGTCAAGCGCTGCTATTCAATCTGGATGGAGTTGGGGGAATCGATAGGAGGGGTGGAACTTCCCGGGGTGATAGTTTGACGGTATTGACTATAAAGACGGTCGCGCCAAGCAAAAAAGCCCTCGTAGGCGCTATTATCGGCTAACCCTGGAATCCCCTTGCCTTGCAATTCCCTGGGTAAGTTGAGATAGGAACCCTGGGGAAACTGAAGCAGTACACTTAATCCCGCCACGGCTAAATCGGCTAAAGTGGGCTGATCCCCGACTAAATAGGGACGATTGGTTAAAATGAGGTTCAAAGCTTCTAAATCCTGTTGTAGCCCCTTTTTCGCTGTATTGATAGCATCTTTTCCCAGACCTACACCCGCCCCCAAAATATCAATTAATTCCCCCGGCACAGAACCCAGCAACAAGCGCATAAAATCGGGAGTTTCCCGGGGTAAAAAAGCGGTACGAAAGTTTTGATTTTGGGCAAAAGCGCCGAGAAAAGCGGTTCTTCCTTTTAATCCCAGGGATTCATCGGCCCATTCTTCGATTAATAAACATTGACCCCGTTGTAGGGGATCTGTGGGGATAATTGGTTTTTCAGGATACTTGCGATCGAGATAAAAAGCAATCTCCGTCGAGTCAGCAATATAAGTATCGCCATCCTTGAGGACGGGAACCTGTCGCTGTCCGGAAAGACGGAATAATTCCAATTGTCCCACCCCTGGCACCACGTCCCTTTTTTTATAGGCAAGTCCTTTATAGTCAAGGATGAGACGGACTTTCTCACAATAGGCGGATAATTCAAATTGGTAGAGTTCTAGCATGGGATGATATGGCCTCTCGATAAATCAGTTTCTCCCTGATTACTCTAACCCTATCGGGCATCGGTCGTCTAAACTTAAAGACTTTACTCCGATTTTGTCCGAACATTTGTACTAAAAACGAGAAAGGCGAAAAAATAATCGTTTGCTAATTTTAGGGACCAGATCCGGCAACCCCAACTCAATAGTGCCACGCTTTTAGGTTAGGATATTTTCACGCACTAAAAGCGAGGAATAACTTATATATTCTGGCAAGCTGACTCGCGAGAGACCAATAGCATACCGCTATAGTAGAGGCGTGCGAGGCTGGCTCCTTTCTCGGATCAGAGGTTACTATGCAATTATCCATCGACGTTTTTAATGATGTAGTTCGCTATCTCGACAGCCACGAGGAAAAATTACGGATCAAAAAATTAATCTTTTGTATCTGTAAAAAATATTGGGAAAATGAGCCTAATATTTTGAACGGTGTGGCTATGGAAGACTTGGTGAAGGAGTTAGTGCAACTCAAAACCAATAAAGAACAATTAACTTTTTCTGTTTATAAATTAGTTAAAACCCTCAATCGTCCTCAAGTGTATCTGGGAGTAGCCACGGTTATTATCGAGCAAATCAGTCAATTATATAGTAATATTGCTGCCGCCTACGACAATCAATTATTACCAGTGGAACCGGAAGTTAACCCTAGCTTCACCAACGTTAATAATGATGTCAACAACGAGGAAGATAATTTATTAAGACAGGTGGTTAGTGGAATAGAAAATCATCGAGAGACGGCGAGAATTCAAAAATTAATGTTTGCCGCTTGTAAAAATCGTTGGGAAAACGATCAAGCGGTGATTAATAATTATGGCTTAAAAAATATTGTTTTAGAACTTCAGCGAAACAATCCCAATTTCCTAAGCTTGCGACAAACTCTCAGGCAAGTTGCCGAAAATATTAATAAAAAAGCTCTCTACCTAGCCCTAGCCGATATTATTCTTACGCAGCTAGAGCATCTCTACGATACTGATAACGATGACGAAGAAGAGGATAATGAGTCAAAAAGTCAAAGATTCAACACTCAAATAGTTGATCTAAAGAATGATTCTGATTCTGCGGCTAAAACCACATCTTTCTCCACCTCTAGAAGTGACCCTGTGGATTTTTCCTCTTCGATCATCAATCTAAATGAACCGCAATTAGTCATGGAATTGCCCTTTGCCGAGCCGGCTTCCTCAAATAACAACCCCAGTAATTTCCCACAAATTCCTGCCTACGACCCCTTTGAAATTCGTTTAGAAATTTTCCAGTATGCTAATCCTTTACGAGCCAAAATATTGATTTTCTCGCTCCTATTTCATCCTTGGGATCGGAGCGGTCAAGATTGGTCAACTCTGCGAAGTTATACCCTAGAAGATTTACTAAAACAACTCATCCAAAGTGGGAAATCCCTCCAGGATATCGAAGTTCAACTATACAATATTGCTCAAACCCAAATGGATACGGATGCTAACGTTCAAACCGCCAGTATTCTGGTGCAAACTTTACAAAAAATTCTTTGATTTTTTACCCAAATTTATCTGGATATTCTACCTATGAAACCCAACGAATTAATTGCACGTTATGCCGCAGGAGAAACTCAATTTAGTGGCTTAAAATTACCAGGAGTTAATTTAGTTGGTGCTGACTTAATTGGCATTGTTTTAAATGAAGCAGATCTGCACGGAGCCAATCTTCTCTTTACCTATCTTAACCGGGCTAATCTCGCTCAAGCTAATCTTGTGACAGCTAATTTAAGCGGTGCTAGTCTCAACCAAGCTGACTTAAATGGGGCAGATTTACGCAGTGCCAATTTACACGGAGCGATGCTACAAGGGGCTAATCTTCGTGATACCGATATAACCCTAGCGACGTTACTTGATGCTAACTTAATCGGTGCGGATTTACGGGGGGCTGATTTAAGTGGTGCTAACCTCACTGGTGCTTGTTTGCGGGGAACAAATATGCGTCAGGAAAAGAAAAATCATAAGACTAATTTACAAGGGGCTAATTTCTCCCGCGCCGACCTGCAAGGGGCTAATATGAAAGGGGTTGATCTGGTGCGAGCAAATCTAGTAGGAGCCAATTTAAAGGATGCTAATTTGTGCAATGTTGACCTCAGAAAAGCGGATCTAACTAATGCTAATCTCCAAGATGCTTTACTTACTGAGGCTAATTTAATCGGGGCGCGTTTAGTGGGGGCAAATCTAGCGGGAGCCAATTTAGTGCGGTCAAAAATGACCGATACGGAAGCAATGCAGGCAAATTTCCATAGTGCAACTATGACTCAAATAAAATTTGATCGAGCTAATCTTAGTCAAGCTAATTTTCAAGCAGCAAGAATGAATCATGCTGACTTAAGAAGGGCTAATCTTTCAGGAGTTAATTTCAGCGAAGCGGATTTAGTCGATGCTTTCTTTGCTAGAGCAAATCTCATCGGTGCTGATTTAAGTAATGCTAATCTAACTGGTGCCGAGTTAATGAGTGCTAATCTGATGGGAGTTAACTTCCGCGGTGCAACTATGCCCGATGGTCGGATTAATAATTAAAATTACTAGACAGTGTTGTTGGCAATTATTCCGGTATAATTGCAGGTAGAATTGAGGGTAATCTTATGGTTGAGCCAGTAATTATTGCAGAAGATATGGGCAAAATCTACACCACCATTACAGTTATCAATCGCGCGGATCAAATTCGTGCGGAGGATGGTATAATCGCACCGGAACAAATTCGCTCTCTTACCCTAGAAAATGTCTTGGTGGATACGGGAGCAACTACTCTTTGTCTGGTGCCGGAAGTAATCTCACGCTTGGGTTTACAGCTTTTAAAAGAGGTAGATGTGGCTACGGCTAAAGGCATAGGAAAAGCGAGAATTTTTCGCGATGCTACCTTGATTATTGCGGGACGGGAAGGGACTTTTGAATGTTTGGAATTACCTGGAGGTCAAAACAATTTATTAGGAATAATTCCTTTAGAAGCTTTGGGATTAAAACCGGAGCTTCGCAGCCAAAAATTGCGAGTCTTACCCACAGAATCCCCCGAGACTTATTTAACAATTTTATCCAACAAAATAGCTCTATAAAATCACTTTTTGTCTGACTGTTCCGGCTCTTTCAGCTATAGCGATGATCTCGATTTCTTGACCAGAAACTCCCTTAATCACCCATTCCACCGTACGGCGATAATCTAAACCGTGAGCAAGACTACTATATACTTTATTTGAGCGCCCTTCTAAGTGACCGATTTCCTGCTCTAATTTTCCCACTATTAAACTCACCTCATCGGCTAAATTTAACTTGACTTGAATGGGACGAACAATCTTTCTTTCCAGTGCCTTTTTACTGGTATAAGTGGGTAAGAATCCCTGATTTTCCAACTGTAAAACCAGATGATAAATACCATTTCCCTCCGACTTAAGATCAAGACGAGAGATAGCTAAAAGAGGTGACATCAAAGCATGGGCAATAGTAAACTGACATTGTTTCTCACATAAATCCGGTAAATACTTTTCTGGGGCATTTTGCCAGACATTTTTAAAGTCCCAACCGCCAATTTCCACCTCTCCCAATTGGGGGTGATGAAAACTTTGCCAATTAATAAAACCCTTTCCCGCTAAATTCTCATCATTCCAACGCTGTAATTTCAATTCATCTTCAAAAGGATGCCAGCGAAACCATTGAATATAATCATCTTTTTTCACTGCTGCTTGGGTGGGTGCATCCCATAACTCCACCGTAAAACCATACCAACCAAAATGATCGTAACCGTAATCATCCATGGCACCGTTAGTCACTTCTTTGGGATGATAACGAAAATCGTGATAGACAGAAACGCATTCATAACCAGTCATTGCTTTTCCCTTATCAGCAATATATTTATACATTTCTAAGTCTTCCACGGGGAAATATTCATCGGGATGCGTGCTATAGGGACGCAACATGACTGCTGAATAGGTATGATAGGTAACGAAGCCATTAATATTAGTGTTATTTGCCCAAAATTCGGCTTCTGCACGGGTTTCTGGCTCCGAAAAAGGAAAATTGCCGGCCCCTTGTTGTTCCCCTTCAGGAACCCAATAAACGGGATAATTGCGGTTAAAATCCAAGCCCTCTAGGGTGGGGGCAGTGGTAAAATTATAGCCATCGTAATCGCGGATTAAACCTTCGGTGAGCAAAGTGTAAAAAGTTCCTTCAAATTCCTCCGGTTCGCGACGCACCATAATGCGAGGATCTTGTTCAGAAATTTTCCAAGCGCCACAGGTATCTTTTTGGCGCATTTGTAAGATTAAACCATCGCCGTTAATATCTTCAGGATATAGCCCCGGTTTCTCATCCGTGTGGGGATAGGGCCGAATACTCGATCGTAACATATAGGGAGTGGTGAGATATTTTTCTGCTCCATCCACGGCTAATCGCGGCAAAATATAGACAGTGTAATGGTCAAGAAGTCTGGTAATTGGGGAATTATGACCGTATTGGCGCAAAAGATGAGAGATAGTGTAGAGAGCGACGGCAGAGCCTGTTACTTCCCCCGCATGGGTGTTAGCATCAATCCAATAGGCAGGTTTTTCTAAATAGGGGCCTGTTGCTTGATTTGTGAGGGTAGTTAACCAGATATCTCGATTTTCGTAGCTTTTACCGATCGAGGTGAGGCTAATTAAATTAGGATAGGATGAGGCTAGGTTTTTCAGGAAAGAAACTAATTCAGCGTAGGGGTAATAGTGGCTAAAATCAAACATAATCTTCTGCAACTAAAAAAAAGGATTCTCGGGTTAATTTGAGAAAATATAGGATAATAACAGTAAAAAACTATGGATAGTCAAGACATCGCTCGCTATATCGAAGAAACTAACGGTATTTCTAAGCCTTGGCTGTTGGTGCAATTGCGTCTCAAAAAACTGCAAGAACGTCGCACCAGTCTTTCCCAACAGGAATATATCCAAGAATTGGATGATATTCAGCAAGACTTAATGAAATTGGGCGAATGGTGGCGAGGAATCGAGTCAGAAGTCTTTAAACCCTAAGCAGTGGCGATAATCTGTAATACTCGCGGTAAATCCTCAAATTCGCCGATGATGCGTTTCACCGGTTGCGGCCAAACCCGGACTAAAGTGGGAATAGCAGAGACATGATTAGATTCCGCTTGTTCTGGATGCTTAGAGATATCGATCACTTTCAGGGTATAGGGATGGTGTAATTCTCGCTCTAGAAGCTGATGGATCGATTCTAGGGTGTGTTTAGTATTGGCATTATTACCGGAGACAAATAACCGCAAAACATAACCCTTGGGACTAGGGTTAGTATAGTCAGAGTCAGCACTAATCCCCGAAGTCGTTGGGGGGCGCTCCTGATAACGGAGAATCAGATCGTGGGATTGCCAAAGTTGGGGAAACTGCTGACGATAGGTTTCTAAGATAGTGGGATTAGAGGATTGTTCCTGCCAAGGTACAGTAAACCAAGCTCGATCGTCCGTGGCGAAAATAGCATTTAATAAAGGCTGATAGCGACGGACAAGGGGATAGACTTCGGCACTAGTATGAATACGGTGACTATAGGGATCTCGCCAGCGGTCGATGGTAGCAGTAAAACTCGGAACTAAAAAATGGGGGGGTTCTGGCAACCCTAAAGCGGACTGGAGAGCAGCGCAGAGATTCAGATGCCAATGAGTTTGTTTATCAGGATCGATACAGTAAATCAGGTCGCCCCCGGGGGTAAACAGGGCGATGCCTTTAAAAATATCGGGCAACACAATCGCGGAAGTAGTCACTTGAGGGGTTCCCGTAGAGAACAAATAGGAACTTCTATTTTTCTAGATTACTAAACTCTTGACCCCTCAAGAATTTCCTTCAGGGTTTTTCTAGATTCTACCCCGCAGCATCATCGCCAGTTCATTGGGAACCGGGGACATTTCCAAGGCGACCTCATCGCTAATCCGTCCCTCTTGATAGAGGTTAAACAGAGATTGATTAGTGGTAATCATGCCATCATATTCGCCATCTTTCATTAATTCGATAATTTCGTCATTTTTGCCGCTGCGAATGTAATCTTTGACGGTTTCTGTGTTGACGAGAATATCGTGAAAAGCAGCCCGTTTACTATCGGTGGTGCGACATAAACCCTGGGAAATAATACAAACCAAGGATTCTGCGATCGCCACCCGCATGGATTCCCGTTCCTCGGCGGTATAAAGAGTTAAAATCCGCTCCAGGGTTTTAACGGCGCTGTTGGTGTGCAGGGTTCCCATGACTAAGTGACCGGTTTGGGCAGCTTTCAGGGCAGTATTAACGGTGGATTTGTCCCGAATCTCCCCCACCAGAATAATATCTGGGTCTTCCCGCAAAGAGGCTTTTAGGGCATTATCGAACTCATGGGTGTGCATTCCCACTTCCCTTTGTTTGATCAAACTGCGACGACTTTGATGGACAAATTCGATCGGATCTTCGATGGTGATAATATGTTTGGCTTGTTCTTTATTGATGTAATCGATCATTGCCGCTAGGGTGGTGGATTTCCCTGAACCCGTCGGACCGGTGATTAAAATCAATCCCTTATGCACATCGCACACATTCCGGAACACCGCCGGTAAGCGCAATTGTTCCATAGTGAGGATTTTCATGGGAATCAGACGCAAAACCATGCCTGGACCGCGCAGACTTTCAAAGATATTAATCCGCACTCTAGCGAATTCGTACTGAGTTGCACCGTCAAATTCTAGGTCTTTTTTAAAACGAAGGATTTCTTCTTCTCCTAGAATTTCCCGTAACCAACTATTAAAAGTGTTGATGTCAATTTCGGGATAGTCGAGAATGATCATTTCACCACGATCCCGCGTCCGGGGTTTTTCTCCAACTCCCAAGTGAACGTCCGAATAACCCCGATCAAAGGCCATCCGGATCAAATGTTCTAAGGTGGGTTGATTGGGAGCGCGACCCGGCCGGGGTGGGGTTTGGGGAGAAGCAGCCTGACTGGGAACGCTATTTTTGGGAGGACTTGTGGCGGGAATTTGACCATTTTGCGGCATATTCGGCACGTTTTGGGTCGGTGTCGCCACCTGTTGGCTCATTTCTTGAGTTTTCCCCGTGCTGGTTCCCGTGATTTTTGAGGGAGGCATCGGCATGGAGGGAACCGGCAGCGGCTGCAGTGGTCGCGAGGAAGAATTGGGATTTTGACTCATCGTAAATAGGGTTTTTTCCTTTACTATTCCCCGATTGTACTAACATCTCATCCTCAATTTCTGAATTCCTCACAGATGTTGGATTGAGGAGCAAGGAACCAGTAGTCTCCGAGTCAGGGGAATTAAGAGTGAACAGTAATCAATCTATCTCCCTCAGAGGCTATAGTAACTATAATCACCCCTTCAGACCCCAAAATTGTTACAATGGAGGTTTAGGGCTGATGATTTTGACTACTCATTTCTGTGTGATCTTCAGTCTTAGGAGCGTTAAATACGATGAATAGTCTGCCAAGTTCGGTCGAACGGGAAAATTTAGGGCAAATTTTGTTAGAAAATCTACAAGATATTACCGATAAACTTGCTCAAATTGCCAACGATTTCGATCAGATAATACTGGATAATTTACTACAGGAAACTAAGATTTTACTCGATCGAGTTAAGGATAACTCTAAAACTTATCAAGCAAGAGCCGATATATTTGTGCAAATTAATCAACTATGGTTTCAGGTATGGAAACAGTATAGAGATGAGGATTCAGCACTGGAATTAATCCGATATATAGACCAATTTACTAATCAAATTACTGCCTATTATCAATTATTTATCGGCCTTGCTCAGATCAATGAGGGAAAGACTGGTGAAGAAAAAGCCGATTTAATCAGAGTGGTGGAAGGTTCACTGATTCTCTCAGAAACGATAGATGTGTTTATTGATATGTTTGCCGATTCAGAACTAGAGCAAATTAAAAAGTTTGCTCAGAATGCTCTCTCGTTTTCTAATCGTACTATAACCGAATATTTCCAAGATACTGACAAATCTTTAGTCACCCAACTGAGAGCCTATTACAGTTTAATAATTTTCAGAATTCAAGAGCGATTTAATCCTAGTAATGTATCCTCAGAAACTACCTCTCATTCCCTAACAGATGATTTAAGCGATCTTGATCCTTGGACAAGAGACTTAGTGGGGGTTGTCGATTTAGAAACTGAAAAATCTTCGTCTGAAAACTGGTTAGATAATCTTTCTGGATCAATTTCTAATGAGGAGGCTTTTGAGAAAGCATTAGAATATGGGCGTGTTTTTCGTCAAACTGGCAAAATTGAGCGGTAAATTCTGACCGAATCATGAAATATTTACTTGATACCGATCATATCAGTTGTATACAGCGTCGCTCTCGGCAGGATTTTCAGCGCTTAAAATCTCGCATGGCTCGATATTCATCTCAAGACTTTGCCCTATCAATAATTAGTTTTCATGAACAAACTTTAGGGGCGCATACTTTTATTAATCGTGCCAAAAATAACGCCGAAATCCTGAAAGGATATACTTTATTAAGAGAAATTCTTCAGGATTTTAGTAAGTTTCCTGTCTTAGCCTTCGATGAAAAAGCACTGATGATTTTTGAGCGGCTACAAAAGAAAAAAGTGCGGATAGGAACGATGGATTTGAAAATTGCTTCGATCGCACTGTCCCGCGATTTGGTATTATTAACCCGAAACGATCAGGATTTTATCAAAGTTCCTGATTTAAAAATGGAAGATTGGATCAGTGAAGTTTGATCGGCTGGAAAAATTGCTGCTGACTAATGCTTCGGTAAACGTAAACCATCCGATCGCATAGGGATTAAAATCTGAGTTAAACTGCGTAATTGTTCGGCCGTTCCCATACAAATTAACAGATCCCCGGCCATTAATTCCGTATCGCCAGTCGGTCCCCCTATTAGCGTACCATCAGCCCGACGTATAGCCAAAACTAACGCCCCCGATCGAGATCTTAAATGTGCTTGACTAAGACTTAAACCGACACAGGGACAAGTCCTCGGATCGATTAAAAATTCTTCCATATAAAACGATCGATCGGTTCCGGTTAAAATCCCATCAACAAAATCCATCACCTGGGGTCGTAGGGCTGCGGCCGCTAATCTTCTACCGCCGGTAATATAGGGAGATACCACCGCATCGGCCCCGGCCCGTTGTAATTTTTGTACTGCTTCCTCGGTACTGGCCCTAGCAATGGCGCGGATTTTCGGATTAAGAGTTTTAGCAGACAAAACTGTATATAAATTCTCCGCATCGGAAGTTAAAGCGGCCACAATACAAATAGCGCGTTCAATTCCTGCCATTTGTAAAGATTTATCTAAGGTGGCATCTCCTTGAACAACAATATAATTTAATTCTTTGGCCCGATTTACCTGTAGGGGGTCTGTATCAATGACTACAAAAGGAATATTTTCGGCGTGAAATTCGATCGCCACCTGTCTGCCTGTGCGACCCAAACCACAGATGATATAGTGTTCCGATAGTCGATCGATCACGCGTTTCTCCTGTCTCTGTTTGAGTCCCTCTTGAAAATAGCCTTGAATTAAAGCTTCGGTCAAGCGATTAACAATATAACCGATCGTGATTACTCCCATCACGATCAAAACCATTGTAAACAGTCGTCCCCGTTCACCTAGGGGATTAATTTCGCCAAAACCGACGGTAGCGAGGGTACTAATCGTCATATAGGCCGAATCTAGCCAACTCCAACCCTCGATCAGATGATACCAAAGCGTACCCAGCAAAAATACCACAATCAGGGCAAAAATTCCCCCGATTAATTCCTGACGCAGCCGACGATATTTATCTTCACTGATAGACAAGCAAAATTCACCCCTAAGACTGTCTAGTAAATTACAATAAAATCAGTTTTTAATCTAAATAACCCGTCCTTCTCAGACGGATTTGATTATAATTTCCCCTATCTCAAGGTCGCGAGAGGACTCCCGTTAGAGCCGCCCTTGCTTAAAGGGAGATGAATCGCGACCAAAATGAAACTAACGCGGTAGCCTTTCCACTTTCGAGGGATTTCGCTAGAATACAGAAAGCGGTAAAGCGCGTAAAGTATCACGGAAACCTCCCGCTCCTTTGTACCTCGGAACAAATATCGCCCTTGAAAATGTAATGGTGACGGGTCAAGCAGCATAGAAGCTTAACGG
>NZ_JADBSA010000164.1:0-3188 GCF_020246945.1 Microcystis sp. M113S1
GATTGGGACTTTCAAAAACCTTGCATTATCCTTCTTATAGTACATCGCTTGGTACAAAAAACAAGGGCAACAAAGCCTGAAACTCCTGACTCCTGACTCCTGACTCCTGACTCCTACCCCCACCGAAAAACTTTTTCAGCAAACCCTAATTAGGGGTTGCTGAATAATGGTAAAAACCTTTTAAAATAAGGCTTTTGACCTGCTAAAATCCGATGTTCATTCGTGGCAATAAACCCGCTCCAGTTGCCGGAGTACGACAGATCTACGGCGATCGCAATGACCCAGAGCAACTGAAAGAAAAGCTTAAAAATGAGAGCTTTGAGACAATTTTCGATAATAATGGCAGAGAATTAAGTGATACTCAGCTAACTGATAACTGATGCAGCCTTAACCAGTCATTGGACATTCCACCAACCGAAGGCCGGCCCGACAAAGCGAATAACTACCCAAGCGCCGGCTAAAACTCCTATACCAATCCAGGCACCCCTAGTGGTTAACTTGTAAGCTTGGGCCGCTTGACTTTTGGTAATCGGTAGCCAAGGCAGGATATTTTCTTCCTGTCCATATTTATCACCCAGGGCCGATTGACGACGTTTTGATTCACCCATACTAATGTCAATTATTAAGAGGTTTTTATCTGATTGTATATCGAAAGACAACAGGCCACACCCAGTCCTAGTCCCTGAAACTGTTATAAAATTAAAGGTTGCGACTGAAACGAGAAGAATTATGGCAACCATTAACAGTAATTACTTAAAACTAAAAGCGGGTTATCTTTTTCCGGAAATTGCCCGACGAGTCCAAGCTTTTGCGGCAGCCCATCCCGATGCTAATATTATCCGTCTGGGGATTGGGGATGTCACCGAACCTTTGCCCCGAGCTTGTCGGGAGGCAATGATTAAAGCGGTGGAGGAAATGGGCGATCGCTCTAGCTTTAAAGGTTACGGGCCCGAACAGGGTTATGCTTGGTTAAGGGAGAAAATCGCCGTCAATGATTTTCAGGCTCGCGGTTGTGATATAAGTGCCGATGAAATCTTTATTTCCGACGGTTCTAAGTGCGATACGGGCAATATTCTCGATATTTTTGGGGATAATAACTCGATCGCCGTAACTGACCCAGTATATCCCGTTTACGTTGATACTAATGTTATGGCTGGACACACGGGAGAGGCCAACGACCGCGGTGAATACGAGGGACTGATTTATCTGCCAATTACCGCCGAAAATAACTTTACTGCCCAGATTCCAGCCGAAAAAGTCGATTTAATCTATCTCTGTTTTCCCAATAATCCCACCGGGGCCACGGCTACCAAAGAACACTTGACAGCTTGGGTCAATTATGCTAGGGCAAACGGATCGATTATCTTTTTTGATGCGGCCTACGAGGCCTTTATCACCGATGCCAGTTTACCCCATTCCATCTACGAAATCGAGGGGGCGCGGCAATGTGCGATCGAATTTCGCTCTTTTTCCAAAAATGCCGGTTTTACCGGGACTCGTTGCGCTTTAACCGTGGTTCCCCAAAGTCTCATGGCCAAAGCTGCCGACGGGACGGATGTGCAACTCTGGAAACTGTGGAATCGTCGGCAATCGACCAAATTTAACGGCGTTTCCTACATTGTCCAACGGGGGGCCGAGGCGGTTTATTGCCCGGAAGGAAAAGCACAAGTACAAGAACTTGTCAAGTTTTATTTACAAAATGCAACAATTATCCGAGAAAAATTAACCGCTGCTGGTTTAGAAGTCCATGGCGGTGTAAATGCGCCCTACGTCTGGGTAAAAACGCCCCAGGATCTATCGAGTTGGGATTTCTTCGATAAGCTACTGCACACCTGTAATGTGGTGGGAACCCCCGGATCTGGCTTTGGGGCTGCCGGAGAGGGTTATTTCCGGCTATCGGCTTTTAATAGTCGTGCCAACGTCGAGGCCGCTATGGAGAGAATTATCGATAAATTCCAAGGCTAATGGCTAAGAGGGGGATGTTTGCGGAAGCATCCCCATCGGCAAATAATTGATAGACTGGTAACTACTCACCGACCATGGCTCACCGATGCGACCCTTTTGGTTAGAATCCTTACAGGTAGAAAGATTAACGATCGCAATTGCCAGCTTACCGGCAGCTCTGCAAGGGATCAAGTTGGTGCAGTGGTCAGATCTGCACTGCGATGAACAGCATTTGCCTGTAGCTGTCCTGCAAGAAGCGATCGCCATTACTAATCAGGAAAAACCCGATCTCATCTTCCTGACGGGGGATTTTATTACCTATAGTCCTAGTCCGATTTTTGCCCTAGTCGAGAGCATAAAAGCTCTCAAAAGTCAAGGGGGTATTTATGCTTGTTTAGGAAATCATGACAGTTATCTTCCGCAGGCAAGGGAAACGGTCAGATCAGCCCTAACTAGCGTGGGAATTCGGGTACTCTGGAATGAAATCGCCACACCCTACGGCGAAAATTTTCCCATTGTCGGATTGGCCGATTATTGGTCCGGGGAATTTTTACCGCAAATCCTCGAGCAAATTTCTCCCGATATACCCAGACTCGTCCTTTCCCACAATCCCGATACAGCCATGCTTTTAAGGGATTGGCGCGTGGATTTGCAGTTATCCGGTCATACCCACGGAGGTCAAGTGACTATCCCCGGTATCGGTTCCCTACCGATAATTTTAGAGAAACTTAGGCGATCGCTGCCAGAACCCTATGGTCAATGGGTTCCCTTTCACCGGCAGTTTAGCAGAGTAGTCCGATACTGGCAATGGTCCGAGGGATTTCACCGAGTTGGGGAAAATCAATTATATGTCAATCGAGGCTTAGGAACCTATTTTCCTGGTCGTCTTTTTTGTCCCCCCGAAGTGACGGTAATTACTTTGATCAACGGCAGTCAGTCTTGAATCAGTGATCAGTGATCAGTTATCAGTGACCAGATGTGAGTTTTTAGTGAACAGTATGACAGCCTTTCTCGTAAAGGTGAAGCACAAGCTCATTCTTGCTAATCAAGTATTTCAGATGCAAGAACGAACCTCATGTATCTGAGAAAAGCTGTAAGTGAGGAGTATTGTAAAGTTTCAATACAAATATAGTCATATATAGCCAGCCATGGTAATATGTGAACACGAAACTATCAGACTAGGCAAAAAAAACAGGAATAAGTTATCGAACGGCTTGGAGGTGGTGGAAACAAGGGAATTTAAC
>NZ_JADBSA010000165.1:0-7457 GCF_020246945.1 Microcystis sp. M113S1
GGCATACCGGAACCTTCGATGCTCGATCCAATAAACGCTTGGGGAGAGAATACCTCTACTTTTTCAGAAGCAATTCTGTCTTTCGCAAGTAATCTCTGTGAACCAAGAATCCCCGTCTCTTTAGAGCGGGGAGTGTCAAATAACTTCTTCCCATTTCATCGTTTTACCGCAATAATAACCGGAACCATCACAGCCGCAACAATCCCCGCCGCAAACCCATTATTGTATAAATTCAGTCCAGCATGGTTGAAGCCAACGGTGAGGGCTGCCGAGGAATGCAAAAATCCAGCCACAATTCCCCATTGCCAACCAAACTGACCCGAAATCGGGGCAAGGGTGGTACCAAACAGGGTTGCCAGCACAATCGCCGGATCATTAATATTCCAGGGTTTAGCTAGGGAACCCAGAAAAATGCCAGCCATAATCGGCACAATGTTGAGTGGGTGTTTACCAAAGGCTGCAAACCCGACGATGGTTAAGATGCCACCGATAGTCGGTCCATTTAAATCCGCTCCAATCACCAGCAAGTAGGCAAGACCGAGCAGTCCGCATAGGCCCATATTTACCATGGTTGCTCCAAGACCAACGATGGCAACAAAATCACTGGGGGCCTGTCCCGATAATTTTACAAGTGTGGATAATTGCCCGAGCGATTGGCGATCCAGAAAAATGCCCACTATCAGCATGGATAGGAAGAGAATGACCAGAAAACCAGTCAAGATCCCCTGATTTTCTGATGTCCAAATCATAACCGGGTCAGGAACATAGCCGTAGGATTTATAGAGCGCAACGACTAGGGTACCGATAACACCTGCTGTGAACCCAATGTTGTAGAGATTGAACCCAGCATGAGCCTTGAATAATTGGGTGGCGACGGGCGATAGGATAAAGCCAAGCAGCAGGGCGGTGAACAGGGCAAGCGGAATACTGACGCTACGCGAAATCGCAGTACTGTAAAGAATCTCCGAAAATATAGGGGCCAGAGCACAGCCGAAGAAGGCGATATTAATATAAGCGGCAAATGACTCATTTCGGAATTTTGCATAAAGCCAGACTCCAGCAATGATTGGCCAAACATTCAACAGGTTTTTGCCGAACAGGCTGAATCCGAGTAGTAGAAAGAGACTTGCGATTGAGGCACCAGAGATAGAAGCTTGGGTGATGCGGTAGAGGAGGCAAGCGAGGCAAGTTAGCAGCCCAGCGTTGACGAAAGCCGCTCCTATTCCTCCCACACCAATGTAATCGGTAATTAGAGCATCGCGGGTGGTGATGATCTCAATTAGTCCATTCAGAATCTCACCTGGTGATGACATGAGAAAACCGAAGACAATGAACGCAAGACCGTAGGAGGCAATAATCCCCAGAATCAGACGATTAGAGAGCAGTTGACTTGGTAATTCAACCCCTGCACGTTTTGTATTCATGCGTTTTATGCAATGTGGTTAAGCGGAATATTAAAAGGGTTTGACCTCAGATTTTATCTCATTCTGGCAGGACTTTCTAAGACAGGACTTAGATAAATAGTTTATTTTTTGGAAGTCCATTAGGAAATAGATCGCTCATAGAAAAAAGAACTTCTGTACCGATCAGCGATCGCTGATTTAAGGTCTTTGTAGGAAGATTAATTCTTCAACGGGGAAGAAATCATAGTAAGTACCGCGCGCAAAATTAATTACACATATCTAACCACCTCTTGCCTTCTGCCTTTTGCATGCGTGCCTATCTTGACTAAGAAATTAATTTTGCACGACTACTTATTGACCTTGATTAGCTAAAACTGCGATTAAATGGAGACGAGCATCAGGTTCAATGTGTAATCCTTCCCAGGGGACAGCAATTTCCAAACATTGATCAAGACAAAAACCACTTGGTATGTTATCGGTGAAAGTTTCCATCTACTGATATTAGTAAAGAAAAGAAAAAACAAGCTCTTGAAGATGAAAGAATTCGTAATGCTATTGAAGGGAAATTTGGACAAGCTAAAAGAAGATTTAGCCTCAATCGCGTGATGGCAAAACTTCCCTCAACATCGGAAACAGCCATTGCTATTACTTTTTTAGTTATCAATCTTTCCACCCTGCTTCGGCAGGTTTTGTGCCTTTTTTTCTGCTTTTTTCGAGAAAGAACAAATTTTCTCCTGTTTTCTCCCCTTTGCTATTAATAAAAGTTATATTTTCTCTGAATTATCTCAACAAAAACTTATCTTCTCAATTGGCTTGAATAATCAATTATCTTTCTCCTGCTGCCCCCTTACTTTTTCAGCAAGCCCTAATTAACGCCAGTTCGGTTTAAGGGAATTTTGCCATAGCTTCCACGAAAGAATAGGAGTTTCAGGCTACGGTAGCATCAGGGTTTTAGCTTATCCCGAACTGAGGTTAATTACTATTACCTGCTATTTGTTACAATAGGCTACTGCGACTTTAAGAATGTTTTATGTTTAAGACCATACAACATTTTCAATCGGATTTCGTACATCAAATCTGTCACCAACTTCTTAAATCTGGTATATAATTCCTGGCTAATCCTATCCTCTGGTGCTAAATCACCTCCATGAGCTACAGCATTGCGTAACCGCAGAAATAACTCTAAGGATTCCTTTAAATTAGGATTCGGATGTGCATAATCCTTCCAATGTTCTGGAAACTTTTCAAGTGCAAAGCTTTTGAGTAATTTGTTTAAGACGTTGAAACCAACATTACTCTCGGTATTAACAACTCTTGAAAAAGTGCAGCTATCCCCAGCGTGAAACTCTTTAAGTGAAGCGAAAAACCTTACTTTTTTATTGTCATTTGTAGGATATTCCTTGAACTGTTTAAAGGATTTTTCCATGTGGTGAATAACTATTTCATCGCAAAAATCATGAAGATCTCTGCCAACATTATTAAGTTCATCAATATAGAGGTTGAAAGATTTTTGGATAAAGCTTTCCCATAAAGAATAAATCATCGATATTGATTGAGTTGAGAAAATGTCTTGATGCTTTGAAGATAGAGAGTACCTTCTCGTAAAAATTGCTCTCTCAATTTCGAAAAGAACAGATATTCTCTCTTCAATAATCTCTTGCAATGCCCTATCAAAATCATCCATAGTCTATTGCTAAGTTTATTATTTAAAAATTTCATCTACTCTTTTAAGACGATTTCTAATCCGACTTTTACTATTAGAAGAGGTTCCAGAATATTTTTTGAAGTCGTTGTCACTTTTTAATTGTGTTATCTTTGATTTCAAAAGTTCAAGGTCTTCAGCATACGTCTCGATATTTTGAGCAACTCCGATTAATATCCCCTCAAAATAAGCTGGAACAAATAAGTTTCTCTCGTTTCTAAATATCTTGTTGTCTTCTATTTGGTAAATTAACTCTAAAACTCTCATGATGAGAGATTCATAAACATCATAGTCAAAACTAGCGTTATGAACAG
Organism: Microcystis sp. M113S1; assembly: GCF_020246945.1. Lineage (NCBI taxonomy): Bacteria > Bacillati > Cyanobacteriota > Cyanophyceae > Chroococcales > Microcystaceae > Microcystis > Microcystis sp. M113S1. The sequence goes on from NZ_JADBSA010000165.1 coordinate 3,420, forward strand.
TTATCTCCATAAAATCGTTTAAAAACTTCTCCATATTTTCATTAACATTTTGAGCATTTTTGTAGAAAGCAAAAAACCTAAGAACTAATTCTTGATCATATAATTCATTAAGTTTGCCACTACTTAATTGAGTAAGAGATTTGAAAACTTCGCTTTGACTAACTTTTAGTAAAAGCTCGTTAAGCCTGGGATTAACCCCTCGATAAATTGCATTTCTTATCTCCTGTGGAGTTAATTTTGAACCTCCAGAGTTGAGTCTTTTGAACAACTCATACTTCATGGAAGTACTACTTTCTCCTCTCAAAATTTCAACTCTACAAACAGCCCTTTTCAAGTTTATTTTTAGATTTGTTGGAAGATTGTCAATATTAAAGCCTTGCAAGCTTTTAACTAATCCTCCTTCTTGCAAAGTCCATTTATTTATAGTTTTTCTCTCTCCAGTTTCTTCCCCGTTTTCCTCATCAATTTCTTCTTCTTCTTCGACTCCTGATCTGTCTCTATCTTCTTGATAGTCAATTGTCCATCCACTACCTTTTAGTTCACCAAAAAAACTTATGAAAGTAGAAACACGTTGCAATCCATCGACTAATTCCCATACACCGTTTTTATCCTCGGCCACAAATATTGGAGGAATTGGAATCGAGAGTAGAATTGATTCTATAAGTGCAGTTTTTTGTGCTTCTGACCATCGGAATAATCTCTGATACTCTGGTCTAATTATTAATTCATTATTTTTGTATAGGTTGATCAACTCCCCAAAAGAAATGTCAAGCCTATCAGACGATAGCCTTTTTCTCTCATCTGAGACTTCTGTTTCGAGTAAGGCTACTTTTTCTGCTAAGGCTACTTTTTCTGCTAAGGCTACTTTTTCTGCAAGGTTTTCCATATTACTCAGGCTTAGTATGCTTTTCCAAGTATAACAAGCTAACAATGGGATTGATGACAAATCTGTGAAAGAGAGAACTCAGTTTTTAACAGCCTAACTATCAATTATACCGCTCCCTGCGGTCCCACACCCTCCTCTGTCCTACTTCCATCGCTTTAACACCCCCTCAATTTGGGCATAATTACCGCATTTCTACAGCCAAACGTCTAGTGGTCTGTCAATCTTGAAATTGTGGATAGGGGAATCGGGCCAAATTATCCGCCCCCAATCCCTCAAAATCATCTTAACAGACCCATAGAATCGCCCTTAATTTTTGTCAATTGTCGGCCCCTAACTATATTCCTCCCCGACACTGAGATTAAAGAGCATTTGCAGGGATTGTAAACAGCGCTTACGCGCTTCGATATCCTGTTGGGCGCGCAGTTGTACCATGGGTTCGTGAAGGATTTTATTAACGATACCGCGGGTCATCGCTTCGATAACTTCTTGGTGTTTTTCGGCGAATTCCGTCCCCAAACGGGAGAGGGCCTTTTCTAATTCCTGTTCGCGAATATCTTCAATTTTGCTTCTTAAACAGCTAATTGTCGGTACAGTGTCCAAAGAACGCCACCAAAGCTCGAAAGCTTCCACTTCCTGCTCTAGGAGTGCCTCTGCTTCCCTGGCCATCTGACGGCGACTTTCCTGATTGGCGGCAACCACCGCTTTGAGATCATCGACGTTAAAAGCTTGTACTTGTGCCAATTCCTTCACGTCGGTATGGACGTTGCGGGGAACGGAAATATCGATTAACATCAGGGACCTAGCAGAAATCGTCACTTCTGTCAATAAAGTTTTAGTTAAAATTGGTTCCGTGGCTCCGGTACTGGTAAAGACGATATCCGATGCCGCTACGATAGCCATCATCTCTTCTAAGCCATATAGTTGCAGCGGTAGGTGAGGAAATTCACGGGCCAACTCCTGGGCCCGTCTTTGGGAGCGATTGACGATCGCAATTTGCTGAGAACCCTTAGCCAGAAGATGCGTAACTAATAATCGGGACATTTTCCCTGCCCCGATAATAGCGATTTTCTTGCTGCTGAGGTCTGCCACCTTAGCATGGGCTAACTCCACCGCCGCCGAACTGATCGATACGGCTCCCGTGCCGATGCTGGTTTCCGTGCGGACGCGTTTACCGGCAGTCATCGCTTGTTTAAACAGGCGATCGAGTAATTGACTAATAGTATTGTACTTCTGGGCTAATTTATGGGTATTTTTAACTTGAGCGAGAATTTGCCCTTCACCGAGGACAAGACTTTCTAAACCGGCCGACACCCGCAGCAGATGACGGACAGCATCCTGATGCAGCAGGGTAAACAGATAACGACGCAGGACATTAAGGGGAATATGCCCGATTTCAGCGAGAAACTGGGTAATTTCCACCACGCCCTTTTCCGTATCCGTAACCACGGCATAGATCTCCAAACGGTTACAGGTGCTGATAATAGCCACCTCTTGGATGTGGGGATAACCCTTGAGGTGGGTAAGAGCGGACTCGATTTTCGCTTCCGGGATACTCAATTTTTCGCGAATTTCCACAGGGGCTGTCTTGTGACTCAAGCCCACTACAGCAATATTCATTTATGTTCTCCTACAAATGTTGCTCAGGCTACAAAAATTATTGATAAAGATCAGTGCGTTATGTCTCTAATTGTTGCAATTTAGTCCCCATCGGGATGCAAATAAAAGATGTTTGAAAAAAAACTTTATATATTTTTACCAATGGGGGCGAGGTGAGCCATACCCACCCCACCGGGTCAGAGAATTATCTCAGTTGAATGTATTTGGGTTGGTCGAACAGGTGAACGGTATCGACAAAGCGAGCGGTTTTCGATTGGGTGGAGATAACCAAGCTTTGGGTACGAGCGCCACCATGGAAGAAGCGTACCCCTTCCATCAGGGTGCCGGGGGTGATCCCACAGGCGGCAAAGAGGACGGTTTGGCCACTGGCTAATTCTTCGCAACCGTAAACGCGATCGGGATTGGTGATGCCCATTTCTTGCAGACGAGCGATATTACCCTCTCTGCTTTCGCCGATTAAACCGGTTTTGACCACTTCGGGATCATAGATTAATTGTCCCTGGAAGTGACCGCCTAGACAACGCATAGCCGCCGCCGAGATTACCCCTTCCGGAGCGGCACCGATACCCATGAGAGCATGAATATTAGTTCCCGCAAAAGCGCAGGAAATAGCGGCCGATACGTCACCATCGCTGATCAGACGAACTCTGGCCCCGGCGTTGCGGATTTCTTGGATTAATTCCTTGTGACGGGGACGATCCATAACTACTACCACCAGTTCTTCGATCGAACGATTGAGACAATCGGAAAGGACTTTCAGGTTTTCCGTCGCCGATTTATTAATATCCACATGACCTTTAGCTGCCGGGGGAGCGGCTAATTTTTTCATATAAAAGTCAGGAGCGGCGAATAACCCACCTTTTTCGGAGATCGCTAACACGGCCATAGAACCATTTTGACCGTAGGCAACCAAGTTAGTGCCTTCGCAGGGATCGACGGCGATATCGATTTCGACTAATTCGTCGGGATTACAATATTGTTTAGCATCAACTTGGGTACAGATACCCACTTCTTCGCCAATATAGAGCATGGGAGCCTCGTCTCTTTCCCCTTCTCCAATAACGATGCGACCGCGCATATGGATTTTATTCATCCGTTCGCGCATCGCTTCTACAGCGACGTGATCGGCGGTATTTTTTTCGCCTTTACCCATCCACTTCGAGGAGGCAATGGCAGCCTGTTCGACCACTTCGATAATTTCTAACCCTAGCGTACTTTCCACTCGATGATCCTCCCTACAGCTGATCTATATTTATCTAGTGAGTTTGTTTCCTTAACAGTCAAAAGTCTATCACCAGACGGGGATCATTCTTAAGTTTTTATGCAGATCATCTGGAGGAGACTGGTCTAGCTAGGGAGTTTTTGCCGGCACTGTCCCCTCCATCTCAGTTATGGATAGTTAGTAAAAGTATAGTCAAATATAGACAGACTGAATTCCATTTCAGAAATTCCCTTCACTTTTACTTCGAGAGATTGATTCTCCTTGGGTGAACTACGCACCTCTCTATCCCATAGCGGTTAAACGCATTTGGGAA
>NZ_JADBSA010000166.1:0-29962 GCF_020246945.1 Microcystis sp. M113S1
TCCTGTTGCGGGAATATCGGCGGGAAAAAGGCGTTAAATATCCGTGAGTGGGAATGTCTTTTCTGTGGCACTTTTCATGATCGAGATGTAAACGCTGCGGTAAATATCAAGGTCGCCGGAGGACATTCGGAGACTTTAAACGGACGGGTCGGAAAGCGTAAGACTTCTGTTAAAGAAGCAGCATCCCGTGAAGCGTCAACCCCATTCAGCGACCATTCTAAAAAAGTGGCGTGGTGAGGAATCGCCGTCCGTTTTACGGTGGCGAGGATGTCAATTTTGGGCGCTAAAATCGATCGCCTGTGGGGCGCGTCGGGGACAGGATTGGGAGTTCGATGGGGAGGTGTGGGTGGCGCTGGTGCGGATGTTGCTCTGTTTTGCCAATTCTGGCTATTTGGGCGATGGTGAGACAATTTTAGAGTTTACTGTCGATTGTCCTATTCCCGAACCTTTGCGGGCGATATCTACTTACTTATAGCCTCGCTGAGATAGTTAGCGGTGGATTCCACTAGGGGAATAGTATTTTCGTATAACATTCGCGTGGGTCCGATAATGCCAACACTACCGACGGGAGTATCTCCCTGTTTATAAAAAGCGGAGATAAGAGTACAAGGGCGCATGGATTCCAGAGGATTTTCGGAACCAATGGTGATTTTGACTTTTTTAGCTGATTTTTCCGGTTCTGGTCTTTGTAAAATCAGGGGTAAAAGGCGATCCTGTTCTGCTTCCAATAGATGCAGTAACATTTGTACTTGTTGCCATTGGGCGAATTCTGGCTGTCGAATGACTTCAGCGACACCATGGACGATAATCTCTGGGTTGGCAGTGGATTGGAGACTAGCGCTGATTTCTTGGCTTAATTGTTGGAGAAAATGGGTATAACGGGCAAATTCTCGCTCGATTTGCTGCCAATCGAGGTTAATTAAATCTGCCAAGCAATAACCTTTTAATTTTTCCCCCAGAAAATTAGAGAGGATTTGTAATTCTTCTGCTAATCCATCCTCCTTGTCCGTTTCCATAGACTCGTGAATCTCGATCATAACCGAGCGTGTTTGTAAACTATCTGTAACAATAATTAACATAATCTGCCTGGCTGAGACGGGGATTAATTGCAGATGACGCAGGGTATTGGTGAGGGTGTGGGGGAGGGTAACGATAGCGATATAACCGCTTAAACCAGCTAAAAATTGGGTGGCCCGTTGCAGCAGACTTTCGAGACTCCAAGCGGGAGATTTAGCGTTTTGATGCAGATAATAGCCGATTTTTTCGCCGATACGGTCATCGGGAGTCATTAACTCATCGACGTAGAGACGATAACCCCAATCGGAGGGAATGCGTCCGGAGGAAGTGTGGGGTTGATAGAGTAGGCCTTCTTTTTCCAGTTTACCGAGAGCATTGCGAATAGTGGCGGAACTAACAGTAAATTTGTACTCCTCGATTAGAGTTTTCGAGCCAACTGGTTCGGCCGTGGCGATATAATGTTGGATTGTCGCCTTTAAGATATGTTGATAGCGATCGCTGAGATGGGTTCTAGCGGACATAGGGGAATAATCTTAACAAAAGATTTATAACATTTTTTCAGACAGTATAACGCTTAATCAGTTATCAGTTATCAGTATTCAATGGGGAGAAAGGGGATAGTTGGCCTCTCTCTTTTCCCGATGGGGGCGATCAAAATTAGTAACGGGGAATATTAGAATCGACGAGGAGGGAATAAGCATCGATGCCACCGTTAATATTTTTAACATTAGTAAAACCCTGACTTTGTAGCCATTGGCACATTTGCAGGGATCTCATGCCATGGTGACAGATAACGAGGGTTTCTGCTTGGGGGTTGAATTGGGTGGCAATAGTGGACGACCATTCTCGGTATTGACTCAAGGGTAAAATGGTAAAACTGGCTAGAGATGCGATCGCAACTTCCTCTGGTTCGCGCACATCAATAAGTTGTAAATTAGGATCATGATCGGCTAAACGGAGAGCGAGTTCATGGACGCTAATTTCGGGAATGCTCATAGATTTGGTCTTAAGAATCGGTTATCTTTCCTTTAGAGTAGCAAATCGGGCGACTCCTGGCGGTTATCTGTGAACAGTGCCTAGGTTGTAATGATGGTGAGGAAAATTCTGGGAAACAAAAAAAAGCGCATTTGTCCCCGGCTTGATTTCAGTTAAGCTTTGATCAGAGGTTATTGCAGGAGGAGGTTATTGATACCGAATAGATTCACCCAGATGTATTGCGCTGAAGCTATCTTTTCCCCAGTTTTTTATCCTCTGATGAATTTCTAACCTATACTGCTTTCTCCCCCTCTCCCTACTTCATAATTGATAATTTCTCCCAGCTTATGATTCCCCTACAATTAACCCTGAAAAATTTTCTCAGTTATCGCGAGGCAGTGCTAGATTTTCGCGGATTACATACGGCCTGTATTTGTGGTGCCAATGGTGCGGGAAAATCCTCTTTACTCGAAGCAATTACTTGGGCAATTTGGGGAGAAAGTCGCACCTCGACTGCTGATGATGTGATTCATGCGGGCAGCGATTATGCGCGGGTAGATTTCGAGTTTAGTTATGGGGGAGAAATTTATAAAATTATCCGTAGTCGTCACCGGGGGGGAAAAGCTTCTGGTTTAGATTTTCAGGTGATTAATGATCAAAGTTTTCGTCCTTTGTCGGGCAAAAGTATTAAAGATACCCAAGCACAGATTAATACTTATCTAAAAATAGACCATAAAACTTTCATTAATTCTGCTTATTTACGACAGGGACAAGCGGACGAGTTTATGAAACAGCCTCCCAGTGGTCGTAAACAGATTTTAGCAGAATTATTACAACTCGATCGCTATGAAATTTTAGCAAATAAAGCTAAGGATATATCGAAACAATTTGATGGACAGTCCCTCCAGATCGAGCAGCAAGTAGAAACTATCAAACTCCGTCTTCAGGAGAAAAATTCTTATCAGGAACACCTGCAAGAATTAAGCACCCAAATTAACCAAATTAATCAAGAACAAGAGGTAAATAATCGGCGTTTACAGCAACTACAGGGGGAAGAAAATCAGCGTCAGAATTGGGAAAAACAGCTACAGTGGCAAAGAGAACAGGAGCGAGCTTTATTAGCAGAAATCGAGAGATTAGACCGGGAAAAAGTTAGTCTAGACAATCAATTAAATCAAATAAGGACTATTCTTCATCGCAAAAATGACATTATTACTGCACACGAGCGCCTAAGTAATTTAGACCAGAAAGAGGCAAGTTTGTCAAGTCAATTGCAAGCTTGGCAACAGGCCCAGTATGATAAACAACAATTAGAACAGAAATTACAGCAAAAAATTAACGAATTTACCCTTCCCATCCAACAAACGAGCGCTCGTTTAGAAGAATTGCGAAGACAGGAACAAGAAACTCAAAAAATTATCGAGCAAGCGGGGGATATTCAAGCAGGATTAGAGAAGTTAAATTATCATCGTCAACGTCTTCAGGAATTGGATAGATTAGCTTTAAAATATGCTCCTTTAAATAGCCGAAAAGCTGATTTAAATATGCAGTTGGAACGGGAAAAAGCTAAGATCAATGCTCGTTGGGAACAATTGCAAAAAAATCGGCAACAATTAGAGACAGAAATCGATCGTATTCCTCTACTAAGAGAGGAAGCTCTCAATTTAGCCAAACGAATTAAGGAACTAGATAAAAAACAAACCTATTGTGAACGAGTTGAAGAAAAGGAAACTCTTAAACAAGTGGATAAAAAAAGTTTATTGGAGCAACAGAAAAGATATGAAGAACAACTTTTAGAGTTAAGTGATAAATTGGAAAAATTAAATATTCCCGATTCGGTTTGTCCTCTGTGTGAACAGAATTTAGACAGTCATCACCGTCATCAAGTAATCAGGAAAACCCATCAACATCAAGAACAAATTCAAGAGCAAATCTGGTCCCTACAGGAACGGATGGCAGACTGCGATCGAGATTTAAAACGTTTAGGGGAGGAATTAGCCCAAATTAAACAAGAATTGCCGGCAAGATCGAATCTACAACAAAAATACGTGCAGTTGGAAGTCAAGTTAGAAACTATTGAAGAAAAGGAAATAGAACTAGAGAAAACCGAGGAGATACTTGTCGAGTTAGAAGCACTTTTAAGCAGTGGTAATTATGCCCTAGAATTCCAGCAAGAATTACAAATTGTCAATCAAGAAATCGCCTTTTTAAACTATGATGAACAAAGTCATGCTTTAGTCAGAGGAGAAGAAAAAAGATGGCGTTGGGCAGAAATTCAAGAATCAGAACTTAAGCAATCAAACCGTCGTTTAGCTAATATCAAGGCCGAGAAACCTAATTTAATTAATCAATTAGCTAGACTAGAACAAGAGAAGCAAGAACTATGTCAAAATTCCCCACTTAAACAGGAAATTAAAAGCTTAGAAAAGTTTATTCAAAACTTAAATTATGATCGCAGTGAACATCAGAATATTCAAAATCTGATCCGACAATTACAGGGGGTAAGATTACAGTATCAAGACTGGCAACAAGCAGAAAAAAATTATCCAGAAATAGCCGCTAAAATCGCTGACATTGAGCAAAGATTACAGCTGCGAAATCAGGATCGCCAGAAGCTGAATCAGGAGTTAGCAAATATTAGTCAAAAGATTGGTACTTTGACTGACTATCGCCAAGAAATAGCCGCATTATCGACCAATATTCAACAGCGAAGACAGATAATTGATGGATTGCTCTCCCAAAAAGGTCGGGTTGAGGAAAAATTACATCAACTAGAAACTTTAGGTAAACAACTGACAGAAAAAGAGGGCGATTTAGCTAAAGTAAAAAAACAATATACAGTTTATAAAGAGTTAGCCATAGCTTTCGGTAAAAATGGTTTACAAACTCTGATGATTGAGAATGTTTTACCGGAGTTGGAAGCACAAACTAATTATATCTTAGCTCGCTTAACTGGTAATCAATTTCATGTGCAGTTTTTAACCCAAAAAAGCGGTAAAGGTACGAAGAAACAGCGACAAAAGTTAATCGATACTTTAGATATTATTATTGGCGATACCAGGGGATCTCGTCCCTACGAAACCTATTCAGGAGGGGAAGCTTTTCGGATTAATTTCTCGATTCGATTAGCTTTAGCGAGATTATTGGCACAAAGAGCCGGAACAGCCCTACAAATGCTCATTGTTGACGAAGGATTCGGAACTCAGGATGCGGAAGGATGCGAGCGCTTAATTGCGGCAATTAACGCTATATCCGCCGATTTTGCCTGTATTTTGACTGTCACCCATATGCCCCAATTTAAAGAAGCTTTTCAACATCGCATCGAAGTCCGCAAAACCGAACAGGGTTCCCAATTGATGTTATTATCCTAGGAAAAATATTGATGTAAAGATGGAAAAGATTACGATCACAGTGAAACTATTTGCTATTTATCAAGAAGTCTATCAAACTTCACAATTAAACCTCGAATTTCCTGCCCACACTTCCGTTACAGAAGTGTTAAACTATATTATAGCCCCCTATCCTCAATTAGAAAGATGGCGCGATGTTACTCGTTTTGGAGTCAATCTTCAGTTTGTTTCGGGAGAGAAAATCCTCAAAAATGGCGATGAGATAGTTTTGATTCCCCCCGTTAGTGGTGGCTAAATTGACTGCCACCTTTTTTACTTTTTACTTTTCCTTGATATCCCGTGTCTAACTGGCAAATTCCCCCATCGGTAGCTCTTCCCCAAGAGTTTTTAAAAATAGTCCAATACTATACCCCAGAGTCGGATGGCAGCGTCGTAGCACAAATATTATGGCATCGCGGTGTCCGGGATATGGCAACTCTGGGGACGTTTCTGGATGAGAAAGCTTATCAGTCAAAAACTCCCTTTGATTTTGGGCAAGAAATGAACTTCGCCGTCAAAAGACTGGAAAAAGCCCTAAATAAAGGCGAAAAAGTGACTATTTGGGGTGATTTCGATGCCGATGGTGTCACCGCTACCAGTGTCCTCTGGGAAGGATTAGGGCAGTTTTTCCCACCCTATCAACAGTTAGATTATTACATACCCGATCGCCAAAAAGAATCCCACGGCCTCAATTGTCCCGGTATCGAGAAACTAGCGCATCAAGGAACCCGTTTAATCGTCACCTGTGACACAGGAAGCACGAATATCGCCGAAATTGACTATGCAAAAAGTTTAGGCATCGATATTATCATCACCGATCATCATACCCTACCCGACGAGCGCCCCGAGGTGATTGCCCTGATTAATCCCCGCTACTTTGTGGAAACCCATCCTTTCTATCATCTTTCTGGGGTTGCCGTTGCTTATAAATTAGTGGAAGCGATGTATTTAACCCTGGCAGATATTCCCAGAAAACCCCTAGAAAATTTACTCGATTTAGTTGCGATTGGTTTAATTGCCGATTTAGTCAAATTGACGGGAGAATGTCGTTATTTAGCCCAAAAAGGTCTTCAAAAACTGCAAAACACTCAGCGTTTGGGAGTTAAAAAATTACTCGATTTATGTAACAAAACCGGAGATAGACCGATGGATATATCCTTCGGTATTGGACCGCGCATTAATGCCGTCAGTCGCATTTATGGCGATGCTAGATTTTGTGTGGAATTACTTACCAGTGAAGATGAAAAACGTTGTCACGAATTAGCTGAACAAGCGGAATTAGCCAATATTCGTCGCCAAGAAATCCAACGAGATATTATTAAACAAGTTCAGAAAAAACTAGAAATAATTGATCTTTCTACCACTAATGTAATTATTTTAGATGATCCCCAATGGATGGCGGGAATTTTAGGATTAGTTGCGGGACAAATTGCCCAAGAATACCAGCGACCGACAATTTTATTAAGTACCAGTGAACCACCTTTTGCTAAGGGTTCCGCTAGGTCAATTCGCGAGATCGATCTCTATCAATTAGTATCCTCTCAATCCCATCTTTTACATCGTTTTGGTGGTCATCCTTTGGCCGCAGGTTTAAGTTTAACTATAGAAAATTTACCCCTATTTATTGAGGGAATTAATCAACAATTGCGACGCACAGGAATTGATTTAACTTCCCTTTCTCCTGAGATAGAAGTGGATGCAGTGGTGACGGTTTCCCAATTGGGAAAAAGTCTATTTCGAGAATTAAAATTACTGGAACCCTGCGGGATGGGTAATCCCACACCGAAGTTATTAATTCAAAATTGTTATTTTCACAATCTTTGGCATAAAAATCTTGAAGATTTCAAGGGCAGAAAAATCGCTTATCCCCGGACAACTTTTGAGATCTGGGATAGTTCAATCGAGCAGGGATTCCCCGGTATGTGGTGGGGTCATCACAAAGACGAAATTGCTGCCGATACCCGTTATGATGCCCTAGTCGAATTAGATTTTAATACCTACAAAAATCGCTATGAAGTTCGCTTAATTGCCTTGCATCCCTATCAACAAGAATCCCTAACCTATAGCAATAAAAAAGATTTTTTAATCGACAATCGCCATCGAGAAATTAATCGAGAAGTTAGCCAATTAAATCCCCTTTTTCTCTGGGAATGTCCCCGGGATTGGACAAAACTTTCCCGGGAATATCAACAGGCAATTTTACGGGATAAAAAGTTAGTTCTTGCCTATAGTAGTCCTTTGAAAAAATCCGCTCACAGCACATGGATAAACCTTGTCGGGATCGGGAAATATTTAGCTAGAACTAAAACCAGTATTTCCCGTCAACAATTACAAAACCGCTTAAACCTCAGTTATCATACCCTAGAATTAGGATTAATTTCCTTAGCAGAAAATGGCTTTAAAGTCAATAAAAATCAAGAAAATTTATCCTTTGAATTAGTCAATCATGAGGCAAAAATTAATAAGATTGAGCAATTTCTAGAAGCGGTGGCACTAGAAAACTTTCTCCAGCAATACTTTGCTACTGTTCCCCTAGAAATTCTGCAAACAATTCTTAATCATGAAGACTCGATCGATTTCTAATTATAACCCTTATTTACTGATGACTGATTACTGATTACTGATGACTGATAACTGATTACTGATTACTGATTACTGATTACTGATGACTGATAACTGATTACTGATTACTGATTACTGATTACTGGTCACTGATTACTCCTTGACCGAAGAATTTCGGGGGTTTTGCCAGGGTATAAACTTCCGTATTTTGTGCGATTGCTTGACGAATATAGAGAGGAGTTTGTAACATTCCTAGTAAACTCATGCCATCAATTAAACGTAATCCTCCCGTAGTTGTATCGGTGATTAATTCATCTACCACATCGGGATCGGGACGAGTATTTAAAGGATGATTAGCACAGAGAGTAAAACCCCAAGGGGAACCATAACTAGGAGTGGGAGCGCAATAGGAATGAACGTAGGGAAAAACTGCTTTTAAAGTATTCACCAAACGCGCATGATACATCACCGAAGGAGGAGAAACCGGGCCAGATTGGACAACAACAATGCCATTTGCTGCCAAAACTCTTTGTAGTTTTTCAAAGTATTCTTTCGTGAATAGGGGGAAAGAAGGACCCTCTTCGATGGGATCAACCAGATCGGATATAATAATATCCCATTTATCGTTAGTGGTGTCTAAAACTTCTAAAGCATCAGCGACAACTAGCTGAAAACGAGGATCATCAAAAGTGCCTTGGTGCATTTCGGGAAGATGTTCCTTACAAGCTTCTACCACATCCCCATCGATATCGATCATCATCACTTTTTCGATTGTTTTCCAACGCAATAATTCCCGGGTTGTCGCACCTTCACCACCTCCCAGAATTAAAGCAGTTTTTGGTTCTTGGTGGGCAATCATTGCCGGTTGCACTAATGCTTCATGATAAATAAATTCATCCCCCGTACAAGATTGCCATTTGCCATCCAGTACCAAGGCTTTTCCATAGGCCCCCGATTCAACAATATACATCTCCTGAAAAGCGGTTTTTTTGTAGGCTAAAATCCGGGAAACCCCATGACTATAAATGTCCCAGGGGGTAATATATTCGTTAACCCATAGATCCGCTTTTAGTTCACTTCCTGCCATAACTAATCCTCCTTGGGGTGAAAAAGGCACGATCTATTATCATACCACAATTAACCAATTTTGATCAATAACCTTAATCATCCCCCGGTAATCCCGAAGCTGTCGATAATCGATCGCTGAAAAACGGTAAGCTAGAAAAGATTAGCTTAAAGTAAATTTATAGCCACTAACCTATGACTAAAAACGAGACTACCGAGAAAAAGATTTTTCTCCTAGATTTTGAGAAACCCCTCTACGAATTAGAATCCCGCATCGAACAGATTAAAGAATTAGCCCAAGAAAATAGCGTAGATGTCTCGGAACAAATTAGTCAACTAGACGAACGAGCTAATCAATTACGTCGTGAAATTTTTAGCAATCTCACCCCTTCCCAAAGGCTACAATTAGCCCGTCATCCCCGGCGCCCCAGTACCCTAGACTATATTCAAGCAATCACCGATGAATGGTTCGAGTTACACGGTGATCGCGGTGGTTACGACGATCCCGCTCTTGTGGGTGGTGTTGCCCGTTTTAACGGTCGTCCCGTGGTGATTATCGGGCATCAAAAAGGCCGGGATACTAAGGATAATGTGGCTAGAAATTTCGGCATGGCTGCCCCCGGTGGTTATCGTAAAGCCATGCGTTTAATGGAACACGCCCATCAGTTTAATCAGCCAATTTTAACCTTTATTGACACCCCCGGCGCCTGGGCGGGGGTGGAAGCGGAAAAATTAGGTCAAGGAGAAGCGATCGCCTATAATCTTCGGGAGATGTTCCGTTTAGATGTGCCGATCATTTGTACTGTTATTGGCGAAGGTGGTTCGGGCGGTGCTTTGGGCATTGGGGTCGGCGATCGCCTATTAATGTTAGAGCATTCTGTCTATACCGTGGCGACTCCCGAAGCTTGTGCGGCCATTCTCTGGAAAGATGCCAAAAAATCCGATAAAGCAGCAGTTGCCCTCAAAATTACCTCAAAAGATTTAAAAGAGTTAAATATTATCGATCAGATCGTTCTTGAATCCTCCAGAGGGGCCCATGCTGATCCGATTAAAGCGGCAGCCAATTTAAAAGCCGCTATCAGTGAAAATTTAGAGGCTTTATCTTTGTTAACACCCCAACAACGGCGCGAATCTCGTTATCAAAAATTCCGCAATTTAGGCGTATTTTTAGAAGCTACAGCTTAATCAGTGAGCAGTGAGCAGTTATCAGATGTGAGTTTTCAGTGATTAGTTTGTTTTGTAGATTTGGAAGATTTCAGCTTCAGTTTAAGGGTTGCACCGACAAAGCTATAATATTGGTGGCAGGTTCAAGAACACACCAAATGAAACGGGACGAGGTGCTGGCAATTCTAGAGGCACACCGAGAACAGTTACAAAAACTAGGGGTGAAATCTTTGTCTTTATTTGGTTCAGTGGCAAGGGATGAAGCTGATGCCGATAGCGATGTAGATTTGTTAGTAGAATTCGATCGACAAGGTGGTTTTTTTCAACTTCTGCAAGTACAGTATTATTTAGAAGATATTCTGGGATGCTCTGTGGATTTAGGAACTCAGGATGCCTTAAGAGAACATTTACGAGAACCTGTGCTTGAGGATCTGATCAATGTCTTCTAGAGATTGGCGACTCTTCTAGGTTCTGTGTGATAAGTTTAACTTACCATAGAAGCGATCGATCTTTGTGTCCTTTGTGTCTTTGTGGTTCGTTCCACCCCCTCGCTAGGAGGAATGTATCTTAGAATACATTTTACCCACCAAACTTGGGAGAGCCACTTTGGCTCTTCTGGTTTATGTGTGGAAACGAGGTCTATACTGATAGAATATCTGCAAAATAGCCCTAAAAGTCTTGCCCGATAAGCATTTCACGATTCCATAAGCAAAAATTATCACACAAAGTCGAGAAGAGCCGTCTAGTCTGTCAACAGATATAAATTATTTGAAAAACCCCCTAGTATGAGTTAGGAGGTTACAGGGAAAAAATTAATCAGGGTTGATGGGATTAACTAGCGCTAACTTTAGCAGGATAAACGCTAACTTGACGGCGACTTTTATCCTTGTATTCAAATTTGACCACACCATCAATTAAAGCGAATAAAGTATCATCGCCACCACGACCAACATTTTTACCCGGGTGAACTTTAGTACCCCGTTGACGGATGAGAATATTTCCCGCTTTTACCACTTGACCACCGTAGCGCTTAACGCCTAGGCGTTGGGAACGAGAATCGCGTCCGTTGCGGGTACTACCCGTACCTTTCTTATGAGCCATAATTTCTCTCCAAATGCTTTTTTGATTCTAAAAGTTATTCTTCTTCATCGCTACTATCTTCTACAACTTCAGCGACGGAGGTAGCAGCAGTGGCGACTAGGGTTTTACCGTTATAATTGATTGAATCAATCATAAAACGGGTAATTTCTTGACGATGACCGCGTTTTTTACGGGTTTTCTTTTTCGGGCGCATTTTATAAACAATAACTTTTTTGCCCCGACGATGTTGCATGACAGTCCCTTCGACGGTGGCCCCTTCGATAAAGGGTTGACCGATGCTAATATCATCCTCATCATGGATTAATAGCACTTTGTCGATGGTATGGGTACTTTGTTCATCGACGGGAAGAAGTTCGATATCGTAATAGCGACCGGGTTCTACCCGAATCTGTTTGCCACCGGTCTCAATAATTGCGTAACTCATGAATTTTCTGCGCTCGTTTTGCCGTACAGGTAGCTGAAAAAAATTCCAGCTTTTGTGCTAATGTCCTCACCTGATCCGAGCAGGAATTGACACGATTTACTATTATCTAATATTCGGGCGGCAATTGTCAAGCTTTTTACCCACCGATTGGCTATATACTGAAAATAATCTTACGAAAAGCTCAATTAAACCGTTATGGAACAGTGGGAAAGCAGAGGACACCTTTTAACCGAACAAATTAACCCAAATAGCCTAAATTTAGACCAATTAAACCCGCTCGAATTGGTGGATCTCTTCAATCGCGAGGATGCCCAAACCCTAAAAGCGATCGCCATGGCCCGGCAAGAATTGGCCCTGGCGATCTCCCTGACCAGTCAAGCTCTGGCTAAAGGTGGTAGACTCTTTTACATTGGGGCGGGAACCAGTGGCCGGCTGGGGGTTTTGGACGCGGCCGAATGTCCCCCCACCTTCTGCACTCCCCCGGAATTAGTACAGGGAATTATCGCCGGTGGAGCGGCGGCGCTGGTGCGTAGTTCCGAAGATTTGGAGGATAAAGCGGAAGATGGGGCGGCGATTATTGCCCAGCGAGAAATTCACGAATTAGACGTGGTAGTGGGGATTACCGCCGGGGGGACAACCCCCTACGTTCATGGGGCTTTACGGGCGGCAAAACAGCGAGGTGCGACGACGATTGCTATTAGTTGTGTCCCCGCCGAACAAGTGGATATCGCGGTGGATGTGGATATCCGGTTATTGACTGGACCGGAACTTTTGGCCGGCTCCACACGGCTGAAAGCGGGAACGGTGACGAAAATGGCTTTAAATATCCTCTCCACAGGGACAATGGTAATGTTAGGCAAGGTTTACGGCAACCAGATGGTCGATGTGGCAGTTACTAATCATAAACTCCATGACCGCGCCCTGCGGATTATCTGCAACCTTACCGATGTTAGTCGCCAGGAAGCGGCTATTTTACTGGAAAAAAGTGGCCGCCGGGTTAAACTGGCTTTGTTAATGCAGAAAACGGGACTTTCGGCGGCCGCAGGACAAGAATTGTTACAAAAGCATCGGGGTCAATTACGGGCTGCCCTGCAAGCTTATAATCAAATTGATTGATAAAAACCTATTGATTTTGACTTTCCTATGGTTAATATTTCTTCGGAAATTGCTGCGATCGCTGTTATTTTCCTCGTCGCTGGTGCTATCTTGACTTGGAGTTTTTATCGGGCTAAACCCTACGGCCAACTGGGAATTTTAGCTTGGTTACAATCCTTGGTACTCATAGCTCCTTGGTTAATTTTTTTCGGGCTATTTGCGGCAGGAATTTATCTCAATCTAGCGGTAATTCTCTTTTTACTGGTTGCTTCCACCATTATCTATATTTATTTGGGCAACCGTTTACGCTTACTGAAAACCAATCAGATAATTGAACCGAAAGTTAACCCGGCAGTTAGCCAGTCCGTTACTCCTCTCGAAACCACGGCAGCGGTGACAGTAATTGTACCGGATGTGATTCCAATTACCGAAGAGGATTTAAAAGTTATTCAGAGTATTTTTGGGATAGATACTTTTTTTGCCACCGAGACTATCTCTTTTCAGGAAGGGGCAATTTTTAAAGGCAATTTACGGGGAGAACCAGATATCGTTCACTCTCGCTTAACCCAGAAATTAAGTGTTCATTTTGGCGATAAATATCGTTTATTTCTGGTGGAAGGAACCGAGGAAAAACCTGTGGTAATTATCCTTCCCAAAACTAACGATCCTAGTCCTGCCACTCTTGCTCAAAAAAATCTCTCTTTAGTTTTGTTAGTAGCCACTATTGTCACCAGCTTAGAAGCGGCGGGAATTTTATTGGGTTTTGATTTGTTTAGTAATTGGCAGAGATATCGAGAAGCAATTCCCCTGAGTTTGGGTTTATGGTCGGTATTAATTGCCCACGAAATCGGTCATCTAATTATCGCTAAACGCCATAATGTTCGTCTCAGTTTACCCTATTTTCTTCCCACTTGGCAGATTGGTTCTTTTGGGGCAATTACTCGTTTTGAATCTTTATTACCTAACCGCAGTGTTCTATTTGATATAGCTTTCGCTGGTCCTGCTTTGGGAGGTTTGGTTTCTTTAATCTTATTAATTGTTGGACTAACTTTATCTAATTCTGCCAGCCTTTTTCAAATCCCTAGTACCTTTTTCCAAAGTTCAATTTTAGTGAGTTTTTTAGCGCGGATAGTTTTGGGCGACGAGTTACAAAATGCCGTTATCTCCGTGCATCCTTTAACTGTTATCGGTTGGTTAGGATTGGTGATTACCGCCCTTAATTTACTGCCCGCAGGACAGTTAGATGGTGGCAGAATTGTTCAAGCTATTTATGGTCGCAAAATTGCCCGCCGTACCACTGTCGCCACTTTGGTCATTTTAGGCATTATTTCCTTAGTTAATTCTAGCAATCCCATTCCTCTCTATTGGACAATTTTAGTCGCTTTTTTACAAAGAGAGTTGGAAAGACCTAGTTTAAATGAGTTAACCGAACCCGATGACAAACGCGCTGGTTGGGGTTTATTACTACTCTTTTTAATGTTAGCGACTCTGATTCCTTTAAGCCCTAGTTTAGCAGGACGGTTAGGCATCGGTGGCTAAATACTTTCCCGAAATTCTTGCCATTGATTGCTGTCAAAAAAAGCTTGACAAAAACTCAAGTCTTGAATTATAATTTTCTTATAATGGGAATCCGTGTCCGCCTATAGACTCCTGATTTTTCGGTAAGATATAGCCTCCAGCATTTAGCCCTGAAGATTTGACTTTTGGAGTGGCTCAAAATGTCTAACGAAACTGTCACTTATTCCCTAGAAGCTGTCCTGACAAGGATTGAGGGGAAAATCGACTCTCTGGAAAAACGCCTTGACGAGAAAATCGACTCTCTGGAAAAACGTATTGATGAGAAAATCGACTCTCTGGAAAAACGTATTGATGAGAGATTTGACAAGATAGAAGACCGGTTAACTAAAGTAGAAATAGGACAGGCCGAACTCAAGGGAGATATTAAGACTTTAGACGAAAAAATCAATGGATTAACTGCAAGAGTTGCCTATCAGGAATTAACCAATCGAGGGATTCTGATAGCATTGGTAGTCGCTATTTTAGGAGGTGCCGCTAAACTTTTTGGTTTTTTCCCTAATCCTTAGAAGTTGCCGGTAGCCGTACCTAGTAGATAGGCTCTTCCCAAAAATTTTTCGCTCATCACCCCGATCAACCGTTAGAATAGATTCAGAATTTAAGGATAAAATCTCAACTATGAATCCCGTTGTTTTGGTGCATGGTTTTCTGGACACTACTGCTGTTTTTAAACCGATGAGCAAGTATTTAAACTATCATGGTTGGCAGGTGCATAGTTTTAACCTAATTCCCAATCATGGTTACGAAAAGTTAGAAGTTTTAGCGGGTCAGGTAGATAATTATATCGAGAAAAACTTTGCTAAAGAGCAGAAAGTAGATCTGATTGGGTTTAGTATGGGAGGATTAATTACCCGCTACTACCTGCAAAGATTGGGAGGAGTGGAAAGAGTGCAACGTTACCTAAATATTTCTGCTCCGAATCGAGGCACTTTAACCGCGTATAGTTTACCTTTAGATGGGATTAGACAAATGCAGCCGGGGAGTCAATTTCTAGAGGATTTAAATCAAGATTGTCAACAAATTTTAAATAAAATTAAAACCACAATTATCTGGACTCCCTACGATTTAATGATATTTCCCGCCCATAGTTCTCGTTTATCGGTGGGCAAAGAAATTTCCATTCCGGTATTGCTTCATGCTTGGATGGTCAAAGATAGCAAAGTTTTAACAACAATTAAAGAGACCTTATTAGAATAGAAATACTGGTTGTCTCCAAAACTGGAACAGGGTCAAGATATCACCAACAAAAAAGTTAATTATCATCAAAAAAGCTTGACTTATGGTTATAATTGTGCTAATTCAAAAATAAAACCCATCAGCGGCGGACTTCGGGATTTGTATCATTAGAAGATTATTAAACCTCTCGGTTTACTCACTTAAATTAGCAGTTTCTAGCCATTTTTTACCCATTTCAATGGGAATACCGAGGGGAGGACAGAGGATTTTAATTAATTCAATTCCTCCCGTGATTAAAATGCTTCTTAGGCGAGAATTTTTCTTGATTTCTGCGTCAATTTGTGCGACAAAAATTTTTTTTTCAACTTCGGTATTAGTGGGATAAGTTTGGGTGAGTTGGCTGATAAGTTGTTGAATTTCTTGGGCGGCTTCGGCTAAATTTTGGGGTGTGGCGTAATTATGTTGAACTGCTTTTTGATCTCCTTGCACCGTATCGGCAAAGTTAGCAATATTTGCTCCACGAAGGTCATATTTAGAAGTTTCTGACATAAGATTAGAAGATTGAAGATTACTGATGATAATTATAGCATCCATAATGGCAAAACTGACATTAAGATCGGCTTCAATTTCTAGGGCTTGGCATAGAGTGGGAATGGCTTTTTCGGTGGCAAGTTTAGCTAAGGATTGAGCGGCTTTAATCCGAATAATTGAATTTTTGTCTGTAAATAGTCTTTTAGCAAGGGTTCTGATAATTAAATCGAGGGATTCTGTACTCAATTTCATATCAGTTTACTGCATAACGAGAGCCAATCTTACCGAGGGCATCAACAGCACTGAAACGCACGCTATCATCTTCATCGGAACATACATTTACTAGATAAGGAATAACATCTTCTAGTCCAATTTCACCTAAAGCAATTGTGGCTGTGACACGAACTTTTACTTCCTTATCTTGTAGGGATTGAATGAGATAGGATATTGCTTTTTCACTACCAATTTTTCCGAGAGATTCTGCCGTGATTATCCGAATATCGGGATTAGCATCAGATAAGCAGAAAGCTAGGCAAGGAATGGCGGATTCATTGCCAATTTCTCCTAAAGCTCGAATCAGATTCAGGCGAACATTAAGATCATTTTCTTGCATTAAATGAGATACTAAGGTATCGGCAAGGCTGCTATTGCCAATTTTTCCCAAAACTTCGGCGGCTTTAGCGCGGATCTGGGGGAGAGAATCTTTGAGTTTATTCAATAAAGTATTGATGGCGATTTGGGTGTTATTAAGTTGCTGAACCATGTTATTTTTTCTCTGGGTTATTGTTATTAGGTTGCTGGGGATAATTCTGTTGGTTTCCTTGCACATTATGAGCTAAATTGCCAATAGTAGCTCCTCTGAAATCATAGGTAATAGATGAGGTTTCAGAGGTTGGGGATTGAGTGGAGTAAGAAATAGATTCAGGGAGGGGGTGATAGTATTTAAGTTTGTTTTGAATTGTGTCTAGTGCTTCTCTAGCTTGAGAGAGAGTATCGCCATTATTTAATGTGACAAAATCAGGATTTTTTAGGCATTTGATAAGTTCAGTCATCGCCGCTTCTGAGCCAATCTTACCCAAAGCCGCGGCTGCGTTCCTACGAACTTCCCAATCAGAGTGTTCTAAAGCCTTGATTGACGCTCCCATCGCTAAAAGCGAGGGATTCCCTGTTCATCCAGTTACCTTATCTATTAAGCTTTCACCTAATAGACAGTGGGTAGTCTGTCCGAGGGCTTGAATTTCTGTCCGCCCGACAGTATTTGCTCTGCGAAGGATGTTTATAGCGGCGTTTTCGTCTCTATCCAAGACACAACCACAAGAACAAATATGTGTCCTTACAGATAATGTTTTCTTGACAATATTGCCACAATCAGAACATTGCTGACTTGTATATTGTGGATTTACCGCTACCACAAACTTCCCGTGTATTTTTCCAAAGTAGTCTAACCAATCGGTGAACATTGACCAACTTGCATCAGAAATTGATTTCGCAAGTTTTCTGTTTTTCACCATATTAGAAACCTTCAAATCCTCATAGACTACCAAATCGTTAGATTGGATTAACGCTTTTGCTGTCTTAACGGCAAAATCTTTACGTTGTCTAGAAACTTTTAAATGAAGGCGGGCTACTTTAGATTTCTGCTTTAACCTTTTTTGGCTTCCCTTTTTCTTTTTGGAGAGTTTACGCTGTGCCTTTTTCAGTCGTTTTTCGGCTTTACGGAGGAAACGAGGGTTATCAATTTTATCCCCATTAGAGTCGGTCAAGAAATGGTTTAAACCTAAATCAATCCCTACTTCCTTTCCTGTAGAATTAAGCAGTTCTACTCGTTCAAGGTCTAAGACAAATTGACAATAAAATCCGTCAGCCCTTTTAATAAGCCTAACTCTTTTGATTAGAGGCTTATCTAGAATTTCACGATTATAAGAGCCAACTAGCTTTAACTTGCCAATTCCAGTTTTATCTGTTATGTGGATAGACTTTTTATCTTCTGATAATTTCCAGCCAGAAGTTTTGTACTCCACAGACCTTGAGAACTTCTTGAATTTAGGGTAGCCTTTTTGAGCTAAACCTTTCTTACAATTGTCATAAAAACGGGATACAGAAAACCAAGCTCTTTCAGCACTAGCTTGACGAGCCATAGAGTTAAGTTTACCTACAAACGGAGTATCTGTATCATTACTCAACGTTGTTACAAATTTGCAAAAAGAAGCATAATTTACCTTATCTTCTCTGTGGGAATCCATCCAGAGTCTAATGCACTTATTCCGAATGAACTGTCCTATTCTAATAGCTTCTAAGATAGCTATTTGTTGTTGTTGTGTAGCTTTAACCTTAAACTCTATGACTCGCATTGACCCGACCTCTCAATGTGTTATGTTATAACTATATCATCTCACTGTGCAAACTGTCAAGGGTATGAAATAAATTTAATTAGACCCCCCCTAAGTATCAATCGTGCTTCGCTGTTTTATATTGGTCGGCTTTTCATCTCATCGGTAAAACCGAGAGCCTTCAAACCGACATTTCAGGTGAAAATCATCGAAATTTCTGCATACTGCTGGCGAAAGTTTTTTAAATTCTGTCGCGCAGCTTCCGAGGGCAATTCATTGATACCATCAAATAATAATAATGGTCTAAAATTCTGATTTTCTAACAGCCAACTTTCTAGGGTATTACTATCAATAATTAATTTATGGCGTTTCAGGAATTGTAAAATTAAATCAAGAATTGAGGTTTCATACAAGCGTAATTCGATGAGAATGGGAATTTGAATGATTTTAGCCTGATTTTGTTGATTTGGGCGCAAGCTTTGCGCTTCTTCTAATAACAATCTTGCTAAAGCGGTCGATTTTCCTGAACCCGGACGACCTTTTAAAAGAACGTGATTAGCCTTATACTTGCGTAAACCATCTAAAACAGTGAATCTTTCGGTTTTTTCTGGTCTTTCTGGTCTTTCTTGCGGGTTTTCCCGTTCTTTTTCAATCGTCTGTACCCACAAATCCCTTAGCAAGGGTGCAGTTTTCGCTGGGCGCGTTTTTCCCTCTACGTCGGTGAGGGTGTAAAATGTCTCCCATTGGGCGTACTTTTCCGAGATTGATGTGAGATAAGGAGTCCAGTCAATCATTTACCTGTCTGTTAGTTCGAGAAGGAACCCCGATGAAACTCTCTAATATTTTTAATTGTAGGCTAAGAAGATTTGGTCATGACTTACAAGATAGAATTTAGAGTCGGGATTATCTTATTTTTGTTTTCCTAATTGTTGAGCTTTATAAAAAGTTTCTAAACTGTCACTATCCCCGACAAAACGCCAGTGCCAAGGCTCATAATTGATACCCTGGGGATTATTTTCGGGGAAAGATAACTCGAAACTATACTGAGCAGCGTTATTTTGTAACCAACGAAAAGCGGCAGTATTAGCAAAACTGGTACTTAAATTCGTTGCGGGAGCGCTACTATCGCCAATATCGATCGCATAACCGGTATGATGTTCACTGTAACCCGGAGGTGCGCTCACTTCTGCTCGTTTGCGGGTTGGCTGATTGCGTTGTTTTTTCACTTCAAAAAAGAGCTTTTCTTGGGTTGCTTTCGATCGAAAAGCCGAAATTGGCATTAAAATCACCCCCGACCTTCTTGCGTCACTCTGCATCTGGATAAAAGCCTTGGCTGCCGGTTTCCTTAAACGCATAGCACCATCCCCAGTAATAGGGGCTAATTCCGTCTCTGGAGCCTCTTGGTAGGGTAAATGACCTAGAATGTTCTCAATGGGGCTAGGAGTGGCTTTAATGACGGGTGAGGGGTTAATAACTGGTTTTTTTAGGGAAGCAGAGGGACGATTCAAGACTACTATGGCAATTATCCCAGTTCCCAGCAGAGCGAGTAAACCGCTTGCGATCGCAAATATCCCCAGAGAATTAGTAGTTTGTCTGTACTGGCTGTCCCGTAAAGCTTCGGGAATATCATCGATCGGTTTCACGGTTCACTTACCCTCCTGCACGATAATTACATTATTCCCCGGCCACTCCATCTTGACGAGCAGCGTGTTGAACGGCGGCGGCCACAGCCGTAACTACACGACTATCAAAAACCGAGGGAATAATATTCTCTCGATCGAGATTAGCAGGAGTGATCAAAGAAGCGATCGCTTTGGCCGCTTCCAGATACATATTATCGGTGATTGCCCTAGCGCGACAATCCAGGGCCCCGCGAAATAATCCGGGGAAAGCGAGAACATTATTAATCTGATTGGGATAATCGCTGCGTCCGGTAGCCACCACTGCCACCAAATCATTGATTAATTCCGGTTGAATTTCGGGAATCGGATTAGCCATGGCAAACACGATCGCATCTTTAGCCATTCCTTTGACCATTTCGGGAGTCAATACCCCCGGTGCGCTCACCCCCAAGAAGACATCAGCGCCTTTAAGAGCATCCCCTAGCTTCCCACTGGCAGCCACGGCCCAAGCTTGTTTTTCTGGGGTTAAATCGTCCCGGTTTTGGGAGAGGATGCCATGGGAATCACAGAGGGTTATATCTGTAGCTCCTGCGGTTTTAAAGAGAGTAGCGATGGCGATTCCCGCCGCACCCGCACCATTAATGACGATTTTGACTGTATCAAGCGATTTTTTGACCAATTTGAGGGCATTAATCAGGGCAGCCAGGGAAACGATCGCTGTACCATGTTGATCATCGTGGAAAACGGGAATATTTAATTCCGCTCGCAGACGTTTCTCGATTTCAAAACAGCGTGGAGCGCCGATATCCTCTAGGTTAATACCCCCAAAAACCGGAGCGATTCTTTTGACGGTTTCGATGATTTCTTCGGGGTCTTGGGTGGCTAAACAGATGGGAAAAGCATCAATTCCAGCGAATTCCTTGAATAACATCGCTTTCCCTTCCATTACCGGCAAGGCAGCCTCTGGCCCGAGATTTCCCAATCCTAATACGGCGCTACCATCGGTGACAACAGCGACGGTGTTGCCCTTGATGGTCAATGAGTACACTTGTTCGGGTTGGTGGGCGATAGCGGTGCAGATGCGACCAACTCCGGGGGTGTAGGCCATGGCTAGGTCATCTTGGGAGGTGAGGGGAATACGACTTTCAATGGAGATTTTACCCCGACGATGGAGATCGAAGGTGCGATCGGAAACTTTAAGAAGTTTAACATCCGGTAGAGCTTTAACCGCGGCGATAATCTGTTCCGCTTGGTCGGTACTAGCAGCATCAACCATCACTTCTCTGGTGCTAATCTTTAAATTGCGTTCGATCAGAGAAATTTGCCCTAAATTACCCCCGACATCGGCGATCGCATTGAGGACAGAAGCGAAGGTTCCCGCTTGATTGGGGATTTCTATCTTGAGACTTAAACTATAGCTAGGATTGGGCGTTAAATGAACCATGCTGAAGGCTTCCAATACTGATAAATATTGATTATCTTCTATCTGTGAGGGACTTTGGTATCTAATCGCGCAGTTTCTTTAGCTATTATGATCCCTGTGGGCCTAACACCAGTGGGACCACAGGGAGTCAGACCATGGCAGTTATCTTAATCATGAGGTGGGAAGTTGTCCTTTTAGGGGAGTCAGTCCTCGGTCGTCGATGGCAAATTAGGTTAGACTTCATCTTGATGAGAAAGGCTGTAAATATTCCACATTTGCCGATAAGCAGTTTCTAAATCTCTGGTAAATTGTTTGGCATTCCAGAGGGGAGATGTATGACGAGACTTTCGGAGTTTCCAACGGACTTCTTCTCTTAAATTTTTATCCAATCCTAACTTAATTCCCCACTGCATATATTCTTCATCACTCCAAGCTATACCCTCAGTTATTCCCGCATTCATCATTAAAGTATAACCGTTGCGGGATGACCATTGTTGCCCCACTTTAACCACGAGAGGAATTCCCATCCAGAGGGTTTCTAAGGTGGTTGTACCACCATTAAAGGGATAGGTGTCCAAAACCACATCAGCGATGGCTAAATTTGCCCTGTAGGTTTCCGTCTGATAGAGAGGAAGCATCTTAATTCGATTAGTTTCTACCCCAACTTCTGCGGCAATTTGACAGAATAAATCCCAGAGGGAATTATCATCAGCAACTCCTTGAACCAGGAAATAACTATTAGCTACGGATTTGAGGATTTGCATTTGTAAGCGAATCATCGCAGGATTACGCTTAATTGCCGTTTGAGAACTTAGGTAAATAACCGCATCATTATTAATACCTAAATCTTCTCTTCGCAGGGTAGGAACGGCTATTTCAAAACCATCCACAGCGACAAAAGCGTCAGGTAAACGCCAGATTTTTTCTTGATAATATTCTTGGGCATTTTCTGGTAGTACATAAGCATCCGCTAAAAGATAATCTACTGCGGGTAAACCGGAACCATCAAAACCTAACCAGTTAACTTGAATAGGAGCAGGTTTTAAGGCAATAACTTGGACAACCATTGGTCCAGTACCACTATCTAAATCCACAAGAATATCGATGTTATCTTCTTTGATTTTGCGATAGATTGCTAAGGAATCAGCAGTAGCATGATAGATTTTATCTGCGGGATTAGAAAACCATTGTTTCGTTATTTCATCCACAGATTGATTCACCATATAAAGATGGATATCAAACTGTTCACGATTGTGATGATTAATAGTCCAACGACTCAATAAACCGACGGGATGACGTTTTAAGGTTTGGGCAATGTAACCAATTTTCAGTTTTTTATTGGGATTATCTTCTCTAGGTTTGTCAAAACTTTCCTCCTGAAAACCCAGCATTGCTTTGTAGGTTTCTTGGAAAAAACTGCCAATCTGACTTAAAAGCGGTCGATTCTCTTTCGGGTTATCTTCATAGTAAGAAATCGGGTTCATCACTGTTAGTAAAGCTTCCCGCACTAAGGGGTGTATGTCTTGGGGTTTTTCTTTTAGAAATTGTTTAATTAAGTGTTTATACTCTTGACAAATACTAGGGATGTCATTCCATTTTGAGGCTCGTAAAGAACCACTAAAGAGGAGAGATTGACTAAACATTTTTAAATCAATTGTTTGACTTTTATCTTTAAATTCTTTGATAAGATGTATCCCTGTTGGGTAGTTAGGGACAGAGACACAAAACCAAAATAAATTAGCTACTAAGTACAAATTTTCGGGATAAAGGGGAAGAAAAGCTTCCGCTAAGTCAACGGAATAAGTAGGTTGATATTTCTCAAAAGCAAAGTGTCGGGTGACAGTGATGACGTGATTAAGTAATTCTGGAGAATTGCCAAGATAGGGTAAACTTAACCGAACTAATTCTATGGTATATTCATGATCGTAAGGTATGACGGCAATTACTACTCGTTCCAATAATTGAGCGTTAACTGAACCCTGGGTAATTAATTCTAGTATTTGCCATTCTTGCAGTTGTTGAGGATCAAATCTATTTAATTTAATTTCAATGAGGGTTAAATGTAGTAAATTATCGAGATAACCGGGATTAATTTCCTGTAGATGTTTACGAATTAACCAACTGATTTCTAGATTTTCTAACTCTAATTGTCGGTTAGCTTCGGCAGCTAAAATATTGCTTAATTCTAGCAGCCATGACTCGGTTTCCTGTTCATATCCTTGAGTGAACACAAATAACCAAGTAGCTTGTGCTTCTTCTTCTTTTGCCTGCAAAAGATAGGATAATCCTAAATACCAATAATAACTAATTTCTAGGGGTTCTTTTTCTATCAGTTCTTCGTAAAACTGACTAACAATATCGTATTGATTGTTTTCTAAAGCGGTTTTTACTTCATTTTGCCAAGACATGATTTAATTCTCCCTGATTAACTTTCACAATAGATTTGCCACATTTGACGATAGGCGCTTTCCAGATTTTTAGTAAACTGACGTGCATTCCAAATCGGTGAAGTTTTTCTAGATTCATCTAATTTAGCGATAACTTTGCGTCTCAATTGTTCATCCTTACCTAATTTAATTCCCCAATCGATATACTCCTCATCACTCCAAGCAATACCTTCACTAATTCCCGCATTAACCATTAAAGTATAACTATTTCTCGATGACCATTGTTGACCAACTTTTGTCACCAAAGGTATCCCCATCCACAGCACATCTAAAGTTGTCATTCCTCCCGTAAAAGGATAGGTATCTAAAACCACATCAGCTATTCTTAAATTTGCTCGATAAATTCCTGTGGGATAGAGGGGGAAGATTTTTAATCTCTCATAATTAATTCCTTCTTCCTCGGCAACTTTGAAAAATAATTTTTCCACTGATTTAGCATCACTTAACCCTTGAATACTCAAATAACTATTAGGAACTGCCTTTAAAACTTGTAGCTGAAGTCGAATAGTTTCAGGGTTACGTTTTATCCCCGTTTGTACGGTTAAGTAATTAATTGCATCCTCTGGAATCCCTAAATCATCCCTTCGGAGAGAAGGGTAAGCAACCTCGACACCATCCACACAAATATAGGAATTAGGTAAGCGCCAAATTTTTTCTCGGTAATATTCCTGTGCAGCTGCTGGTAAAACGTAATTATCAGCAAGATAGTAATCAATTGCAGGAATTCCTGACGCATCAAAACCTAACCAAGTCACTTGTATTGGTGCTGGTTTAAGTGCCATGACTTGACAAGTTGTGTTATTAGTGATGCTGTCTAAATCTACCAAAATATCAATATTATCCTGACTAATTTTTTCAGCGATTAGCAGAGGATCAATAGGTAAGCTATAGCAAGCATTTACCTGATTTTTAAAACAATTTTCAGTGATAAAATCTTCTTTTTGAGATACTAGGTATAAAGAGACATGAAATTCATTATAGTCATGATACTTCATTAACCACCTAGAAATTAATCCGATAGAATGATTATATAAGGTATGGGCAATATAGCCAATTTTAAGAACTTTATTTGTATCTTTAATAGTCGATTTTTCCCAGTAATTACAGTTAGAATTATTGCGAACATATTCCTGAAAAAGTTGACCAACACAATTATTAATGTAACGGTTTTTTCTTGGGTTATCTTCTAGGTAAGTTAGAGGGGATACAACTGTTAGGTATGGTTTATTCAATAATCTTGGACATTCTCGATTAGCGATACTTTTTTGCAAAGATTCTGTATATTCTTCAATATCTGCCTTAATATCGACCCAATTACCACTAAATAATTTGACATAAAGAGCAATAAAATCAGCTACAGCTTGAGAAGGCAACCCTTGACAGCTTGTTTTTAATTGACTAGCTACTTGGATAGCAGCGGGAAAATCTCGATTATCAAAATAACATTGATACAGTTCAGCTAACAGATAAATTTGCTCCGGTTCTACTGCTAAACAAGTATTAATAATATCAATAGCCAATGGTTTATTATTCATGGCCAGAGAAGTTACTTTAGCTTCTACTACTTTGATGAAAGTTTGTCGCTGACAGTTAGATTGAAATATTGCTTCCAAGTAAGGGACGGTTTCTGGTATCTGAGAATCGAGAAATTTTTCTAAAACTTCTTCCAATAAACTTAACTCTAGACTCTGGAAATCATTTGTTTTTAACACATCAATAAATAACCAAGTTTTTAACTGCTCTTGCTCGAAATAATTCAAATTAATTGCTAATAAAATAAACCGCAGTAAATTATCAACATTATCGGGACTAATCTCGCGAATATGTCCTCGAATTAACCAACTGGTTTCTAAATTGCCTAACTCTAATTGTCTGCACGCTTCCCCATCCAAAATATTGACTAAATCTACTGTCCACAGCATCACCTCCTGTTCATCCCCTTGACTGAGGAGGAATAACCAAGTAGTTTGTGCTTCTTCTTCCCTAGCTTCCAAAAGATAGGCTAATCCTAAATACCAATAATGACTAATTTCTAGGGGTTCTCTTTCTATCAGTTCTTGATAAAACTGGCTAACTTGCCAGAAATCTCCTTGGATAATTGCCGGTTCAACTTGGGAATGCCAAGACATAAGTATTTATCGTTAAGTGTTTCTACTAGCGTACCCAAATAGAAGCAAAATTTTTCTATATAAGTAAAATTTATCAGTTTCTCAGGGGTTGGGTTTTGGGGTGGTCACTGCGTGCGTTTTGGGGGGGGTGTTGGGGTTTTAGGGTTTTGGGGTGTTGGGGTTTTAGTTGAAATTCCCCACTCCCCTACTTCCCCACTTCCCCATTCCCCCACTTCCCCATTCCCCCACTTCCCCACGTCCCCCACTTCCCACTCTCCACCCGGTTTCAACGAGTCCTAAATTATCATCAACGTCAGCCAAGAGTCAGTTTTTTGAAAGATTTTCTAAATAAACCAATAAATCGGCCATAGCTTGAGAATCGGGCTGAAATTTGGGCATTGGTGGGGTTTTACCGCTAATTACCTGTTCAATCAGACTAATTCTCGATTTGCGATGGGAAACGTCCTCTAAACTCGGTCCGACGATGCCATCAGCAAACTGGCCGTGACAAGCAGCACAGTTAATCTGAAAGATTTCGTAACCGCGACTGACATTACCTTGTAGGGATAACACCTCTTTAATGTAGGGATCTGACATCTTAGCCAGATGAAAGGTGATTAAATAGGTGCTAATCAAGAACAAAACCACGATTATAACCATTAAGAATCGATAAAGTCCGAATTTTGGTTTAACTAACTGACTATTCACGCAAGCTGCCGAAGGAAAGATGAGTTTCTCTTTACATTTTGCAACTTTTTGCCCCAAAATTCCACCGCCCCTGCTAGAGATAGAAAAATGGGGAATAATATAAGACAAAAGTGCATCTTTTTCTAACCCTCTAGCAATGAACCTATTAACCAGACTGGAAGATTGGCCCTATATTATCTTACCTATCACCATCATCCTCAGTTTCCTGCTGTTGGGATGGCTCGTAGAACAGCGCGTTGTCAGTCAACTTTTATCGATTGCCAGAGAAAAAAACCTGCGTTTCTCGGAAGGGGTTTTACGTTCCCTGCGTGGATTAAGTATACTTTGGTTCGGACTTTTGGGTTTAAATATTGCCCTCTCCCTTCCCAATCTTCCCCTCTTTCCCTCCCTCATTTTCCTGAGCAAACAATTTCTGCTAGTGGCTTTTTTAGCTTCGGCTACTTGGGTTGTTGCTCAATTATCCGTGGAAATATTACGAGTTTATACCACGGGAGATGATGGCATTTCTTCCCTCACTTCCCTATTTGAATTTCTCGCCAAAGTTCTGATTTTTAGCTGCGGTTTTTTGCTTATTCTAAGCTCGATTGGCATTTCGATAACTCCCCTGCTTACTGCCTTGGGTATTGGGGGTGTTTCCCTCGGTTTAGCTCTCCAAAATACCCTAGCTAATTTAATGTCGGGGATTAATATTATCACTTCTAAAAAAGTTAGACCGGGAGATTATATAGAACTGAGAACGGGAGAAGCTGGTTATGTGCGAGATGTGGATTTAAGATGCACAGTAATCGAAGAAATTACCAATAATCTTTTGGTCATTCCCAATGCTCAGATCATTTCTTCTAGTTTCCGTAACTATAGTTTACCAGATAACTCCCTACTGGTTCCCGTGGAAGTGGGCATTAGTTACGATAGTGACTTAGAAAAAGTCGAAAAAGTTACCCTAGAAGTTATGCAAGAAATCGCCCAGCTATTGCAACCTAACCTCGGTGACTATCAACCCTTGATCCTTTATCGTAAATTCGATTACTATAGTATTCTGCTGACAGTTTATCTCAAGGTGGTAGAAGAAGAATTTTTTCAACATCTCACCATTAAACACGAATTTATTAAACTCCTACACCGACGCTATCAGCAAGAAGGAATTAAAATTCCCTATCCAATTCTTTTTCCCTATCCCCCCAGTAATCCCCCTAGTTAACTTCAATTCGCTATCGCAACCAACAATTGAAATGCGCGGACAACCTACAACTGATAATTCTCCTCAAAAAACTTACGAGTCATCGGTTGGGCAACTTCAATACCGTGGCCTTCTCCTAGTAATTCTAGGGGTTTTCCTTCCACTTGAATCCAGACTTTGGCATGGGGATTCTCGGTGGTAGTAGTATAGATGATTTGTGCCAAACGACCGATCAACATATCAGGGCCATCATCAGTGCCAAACTCGCGCGAGAGATTAATCTTAATTCCCGTTTTATCTACTTTTAAATCAAGTAATTTAGTCCCGGGGGGAATAGTAGTCATATCCGGAGGATTACTTGGACCAGCTAATAGAATCTTCAATACTGCTGTTAACTCTCGGTCGTCGCTATCTGCTTTTTGAACGGTAATTTCTTGGGTGACTAATTGATTACCCGTATCAGTCACTTTTAACCAATAAACCTGTCGATTTTCCCTAACAGGAATAGCTGCAGGAGTTGCTGTCGGACTTGTCTCCACTGGACCGGGAGAAACTGGTTTAACAATTGGTGATTGACTTATCGGCACTGGAGTGGGAGATTCAATCGGGTTTTCGCTGTTTTTCTGGGAGGAAGATAGGTGATGGACGGCAAACCAAGCAGTGGCCCCACCAGCAGTAAATAAAGCGAGGCCGATACCAATTATCCAAGGTAAAGAGATTTTATCGCTAGAGCGAGAACTCGGCATAATACTGAAACATCTCCTGTTTTCCGACCGTTAAATTTAATTGGGGTTCCCCGATCGAGGTTCAATGCTGCCAAAGGCGGCTATACTCAGCTTATCATCGTCGATCTGCAATTGGAGAAGGCGGGCGATAATTCCTTGTTTCTCGAAGTTTTTTAAATCTAACTGGGTGGATATACCCTCGGCAAACCCCTTGAGAAGACGCGAGGAGAGGCGACGACCATTAAGAGTGGCTGTGGGGTCAATAAGCTCGATTTTTCGCCCCTGCACTAGCTTAAATCCCACTTCTAAGCTCAGATCGAGGCTGGCTGCCGGTTCGTCCGGCCGTTGTGTCTCTAGCTCCAGCCTCAGAGCGACTCGATTATTATTAAGAAAGTTAAAACTTGCTTGACTAAGTTGATATTTTGTGCTATCAGATTCTTCCCTAGAGGGAATCAGATTATTAATCAGGGTCTGAATTTGTTCTTTGACCGCTGCCGATTGTAGAGCTTGATTAACATTAGTTTCCGTGAGGACGAGATGCAATGCCCCCGCAGCTGGTCGGCGCAAAGCGGCGGCTAAACTGCCGTTTTTTTGCTGTAATCGCCGCAAATCGAGGCTAATTGGCTCAGTTTCTAGCTCGATCTTCTCAATGCGAACATCAGCAAGGGGATAAATTCCCCGTGCTGAAATGCGAACTCGATCGATTTTGCCTTGCAGAGCCTGATAATTGGGAGTATTATCGACCCTCACGGCTAATTGTTCCACTTTTTGGACTTGGGAGCGAAGGGTATGGGCTAAAACCGTATCGATAATTGCCCCCGCCGGAGTTAACAGGGTCAAAACACTAGCGAGAGTGATTGTTAGCCATTCCATCGCTCAATTACACCCATCCAGCTAAATTTTGCCAAGCATTAGTCAAAAGCTGACTTAACCAACGTCGTTGCACTTGATCTAAAATCGCGTCTTCTGCGAGAATTTCTTCAGTAAGATCATCGAGAGATTGACCCTGAGCGCGGGCCATTCTAATAATTCCCGCAATCACGGCAGCGATCATCTCCTCATCGACGGGACGCTGTCGGAGGGCGGCAATTTCTTCGGGGGTAGTCGGGATGGGATAATTCATCGAAAATTTGGGTCTGAAACCCCGTCGTTCTACGACGGCTTTACCGTTAAATACTAGCGCATTTACCAAATATATGCTAAAATGTGAGGCATGGAAAAAGCCTACTCGTTCCGATTTTACCCCACACCCGAACAAGAGTCGCTATTGCGGCGCACTTTGGGCTGTGTAAGATTAGTTTACAATAAAGCTCTCCACGAACGAACACAAGCTTGGTACGAAAAGCAA
>NZ_JADBSA010000167.1:0-3263 GCF_020246945.1 Microcystis sp. M113S1
GGGAGTGATCAGGGGGAAAATTCAGGTACTTTTTCCCTGAAAATTAGGTAGTTGACCACCTGAAAATCGGTAAAACCCATCCCCCATCCCCCATCCCCCAACCCCCAACCCCCACCGAAAAACTTTTTCAGCAGACCCTAACTATGCTGCCCCGAATCGCACTGTCATGACCGATCAAACTAGAGCCAGATCGGCCATAATTGCTGTAAGCTAGTATTCGATTTTTTAACAAAACCTTTAGAATAGACTTTCAAACCAGTTCGATCGATCAGTCCCCTCTTGGAAAAAGGAAATTGTAACCATCGTGTCCACCAGTACCCTCGGCAATCAAGACAAAGAGCAGAAACCTAATAGTGACTCGGATAGCTTTTTCCAAGGAGTCTCTAGAGTTGCAGGAGGAACCGCTCTCGGCCTGTTGATGGTATCCACGGCCGTGGTGACGGGGGCTGTGGTAGGATTAGCGATTAGTTACCGCAATCTACCCGATGTGAGGATTTTACGGGGTTACGTCCCCACGGAAACCAGTTATATCTACGATGTTAAAGGCAGACCCCTGACCAGCTTACACGGAGAAGCGAATCGGGAAGTGGTGGAACTCGATCAAATATCTCCCAATCTGAAACGCGCAGTGATGGCGATCGAAGATAGCCATTTTTATCACCATCGTGGTATTAATCCTAATAGTATCGGCCGGGCAGTAGTCGCTAACTGGAAAAGTGGCGGTGTGGTGGAAGGTGCATCTACTATCACCATGCAGTTAGTCAAAAATATTTTTCTTTCCCATCAGCGCACCGTTAGCCGTAAATTAGCCGAGGCAGTCCTGGCAGTACGAGTGGAACAGGTTTTTAGCAAAAATGACATTCTGGAAATGTACCTCAATAATATCTATTGGGGTCATAATAATTACGGAGTGCAAACCGCCGCTAAAAGTTATTTTAATAAACCCGCTGTCGAGTTAAATTTAGCAGAATCGGCGATGATGGCCGGATTAATCCAAGCGCCGGAAGTTTATAGTCCTTTTAATAATTATAAAACCGCCAAGGAAAGACAGGCACTGGTTCTCAGTCGGATGCGTAGCTTAGGTTGGATTACCCCCGCACAGGAAGAGGCCGCTTTAAAGGAACCTCTGAAACTGGGTAAACCCACCGCTTGGCAAGAAAGTAAATTACCCTACGTTACCGATGCAGTGGTGGCAGAATTGCGGCAAAAATTTGGCAAGGAAACCCTAACTAAAGGGGGAATGCGGATTCAAACCACGATCGATCTCGACTTTCAAAACATGGCCGAATCTACCATCCAACGAGCCTATAATAGCTTGCGTGGTCGCGGTATTCGTACCAAAGACCTACAAATTTCTCTAGTCGCAGTGGATCCCCGCACCCATTTCGTCAAGGCGCTCGTCGGTGGCGTTGATTACAATAAAAGTCAATTAAACCGCGCCATTCAATCCCGTCGTCAACCGGGGTCAGCTTTTAAACCTTTCGTCTATTATACTGCCTTCGCTAGTGGTCGTTTTACCCCCGAAACCGTGGTTAATGATGCTCCCATACGTTTTCGCGAGGCCGGCGGCTTCTATAGCCCAAAAAACTACGGTGGCGGCTATTCTGGTCAAGTTTCCCTGCGTAGCGCTCTGATGCAGTCTCTGAATATTCCCGCAGTTGTTCTCGGTCGTCGCGTCGGGTTGAATAAAGTCATTGAAGTCTGTCGTCTGTTGGGTTTCGAGAGTCCTTTAATTGCCGTGACTTCTTTACCTTTAGGTTCCGTGGATGTGACACCTCTGGAAATGGCGGGGGCCTACGCTACTTTTGCCAGTAATGGCTGGCATTCTGAGCCTACCTTTATCATGCGTGTTACTGATAGCCGTGGTAACGTCATGCTCGATAATACACCCAAACCGAAGCTAGTTTTAGACCCCTGGGCCACCGCTTCTCTTAATTCTGTGTTACAGGGAGTGATTCAGGGAGGAACAGCCACCTCGGCCCAAATCGGTCGTCCGGCAGCGGGAAAAACCGGTACTACCGATAACGAGAAAAATGTCTGGTTTGTCGGTTATGTTCCCCAATTAGCCACCGCAGTTTGGATTGGAGATGACCGAAACCGCACTTTAGGTAAAGGTATCACCGGTGGTGGTTTTGCCGCTCCCATTTGGCGCGATTTCATGGCACAAGCGCTTAAAAATGAACGGGTAGAATATTTTCCCTCTCCTTCTAAATTCCGCAAACCAACGGTTAAGTAGATGGTTAATCTAATTGGTTATGCCAGCGAACATTTTCGTTAAATAGTCAGAATAGTTAAGAAATCGACCCATTTGATTGAGATAGCCAATTCTCCTCAAATATGCCTGAATCGTCGGTAAGCAACCCAGATAAAGTTCATTTATAATAAAGTCACAAAAAAACCTTT
The DNA here is from genome assembly GCF_020246945.1 of Microcystis sp. M113S1. Classification (NCBI taxonomy): domain Bacteria; kingdom Bacillati; phylum Cyanobacteriota; class Cyanophyceae; order Chroococcales; family Microcystaceae; genus Microcystis; species Microcystis sp. M113S1. The sequence goes on from NZ_JADBSA010000167.1 coordinate 2,404, forward strand.
GCTTGAACCGATGACGACTTCCTTGACTCAGGGTATCAACCTTGAAGATTTCCTCAAATTGCCATATTTGGAGGATTCTCCAGCATGGGAATACCTGGATGGAGTCGCAATTCAGAAACCGATGCCTAAGACTCGACACTCTATCCTACAAAAACGTCTTTTAGCTGAGGTTGACAGCCACACTGCTGATTATACAGCCTTACCTGAGTTGCGATGTACCTTCGGCGGGCGTTCGATCGTTCCTGATGTGGCGGTAATTGCATGGAATCGAATTAACCTGAATCAAGCAGGTGAACCAGAGGACGACTTTAGGGAAGCACCTGATTGGACTATCGAAATTCTTTCACCCGATCAAAAGGTAAACCGTGTAATTGACAACATTCTACATTGTTTAAAACATGGCAGTAAATTAGGATGGATGCTTGATCCAGATGATTATTCTGTTTTAATGTTTACGGACCAACAAGAGCCGGAAGTTTGCAGAGGGGATCACCAACTTAAGGTAATTGCAGGGGTTGAGTTGACACTGACTCCACAACAAATCTTTGCATGGCTAAAAGTTGGTCAAGCTAGACAAAGTAAGTAAAAGTCTGGGGAGAAGCACGAGGACTAACTTGGTCGTTAGACGGAATTCACTTCTTTTAAGGTTAAGTAAGTGGTTATAATTAAATTGGTTCTTCGTTACTTGGTATGGTTCGATAGGGGGGCATAAATCGACTAAATCCTTATCTGGCAAGAGATTTAATTGATTGGTTCGCTCTAGATCAAAAACAGTTGACAAAAATTGCCTAAGATCTTTCTCTATAAGGGTTTCATCCCTTATAACCCCCGTCTATTGCATAACACAAACCGAAGAACCA
>NZ_JADBSA010000168.1:0-3948 GCF_020246945.1 Microcystis sp. M113S1
ATCATTGTTTATCGACCTCAAACAACTATTTTTATGCTAACGCATCCGCACAAAATTGTCAAGGATTCAATCGTGCTTCGTGTCACTGAGCCTTTACATTGAGCGGCCCGAGTGAGCCTCGCCGAACTCCTGTCGAAATGTAATGTGTCGAAGTGCTTTTTTATACTGGTCGGGTTTCATCCCGTCAGTGAAACTGAGGGTCTTCACCCGACACTTAAGATAAATCTTAACTAACTTGGGCGAGGGGTTTCGGTAGTTCCTTGCGACTTTCCAGAACGCGATCAATTAATCCGTAGTCTTTCGCCTGTTGTGGGGTGAGATAGAAGGTGCGATCCATATCTTTCGCCAGTTTTTCGGTGGTTTGACCCGTATTTTTCGAGAAAATCTCTAACATGGTCTGTTTGTTGGCGATTACCTCTTTGGCGCGAATCTGGATATCGGTGGCTTGTCCTTGGGCCCCGGTGCGGTTTTGGTTGAGAACAATGGTAGCGTGGGGTAAGGAGGCACGAAAACCCTTGGTTCCCGCAGAAAGAATCATCGCTGCAGTTCCCATGGCCTGCCCGATACAGATAGTATGAACGGGAGGTTTAATGTAGTTGAGGGTGTCACAGATAGCGAAAGCTTCGGTTTCGTAGCCGATCGCGTCCCCCGTGTACCAGGATGTGCCGGTAGAGTTGATATAGAAGAAAATCGGTTTTTCGGGATCGTCAAATTGCAGGTAGAGCAGTTGAGCGATAATTAATTCCGTCACGTCCACCCCGACATTGCGCTTGACATCATCGGAGGAAAATAAGGGCAACCCCAGATAGACAATTCTCTCTTTGAGCAGGAGAGATTCCAAGTCCGGTGGTGGTGTCCGATAGGCTGCATCCCCATAATAGGCAGTTTGTACCGCTTTAATCACTGAGTTCATCGAGTTTTTCCGTCATACACAGTATCCTGCTTTTGATTTTAACGTAATCGGGTTGACCGATTGCCTGGAGGTATTTTTAGCTAGGTTCCTCCCCAAGAATCTCTCGGTGTGGGGTGTGGGGTGTGGGGTGTAGGGTTTTACCGATTTTCAGGTGGTCAACTACCTAATTTTCAGGGAAAAAGTCCCGGAATTTTCCCCCTAATCACTCCCAGTCCGGTACTTTTTGATTGACAAAAAGTCTAAAAGTCTTACCCAACAAGGTTTTTAGATTTATTCAGCAGACCCTAAATAAAAATAATCTCCTGACTCCTGACTCCCCAAAACGAAAACTTTGTACCTCACCATTAAGATAACTGCGATCAGACTCAAAATAGATGGACTCGCGGCATATTCTGTTCTTTTTGTCAAAAAAACTTTCTCTTTGCAACAAAACTACACAATTAATTGATCAACGGGTTGGCTTTTAAAAGTCTCTTTAACGGCCAGTTATTACTTTTGCTGAATAGGTCAGTGTAGATTTAGCAAGGGTTTTTAGGATCACCAGACAGCTAAAAACTCAAAAAAGCACGGAAAAACCCATCATTTCATACTGCGAAATTATACCATAATCGCTGGAAGTATTGCAACCTCGTAAACAAATGAGAATTATTTTTAATAAATTCCTAAGAAAAGATAAATATTGCGAAATGTAAATTTAAATATTCTCAACTATTAAAGCTTGTTTTATATAAAAAACTTATAAAAAGTTGTAATTTTTACCGACTGATTACTGATCACTGATTACTGATCACTGATTACTGATCACTGATTACTGATCACTGATTACTGATCACTGACTGAGGGAAACTTTAAACAGGAGTGACAACTGCTGTCAAAGCCGCCGTAACCGCGTCCATCGGTTGATTACCGTCGATATGGTTAAGGGTCCCTTTTTGGCTGTAATAATCTAAAACGGGGGCAGTTTGGTCGATATAAACCTGTAGGCGACGGGAGATCGTTTCTTTAGTATCATCTTGACGACCGCGTTGCATGAGACGCTCAATTAAGACCGTATCTGGTACAGCCAAATTAACCACATAGGTGTAACTATCGGCCAATTCTTCCAGTAATGCGTCTAAAAAGCTCGCCTGTGTCACCGTGCGGGGAAAACCGTCAAGAATCCAACCCTTAGCACTGTCAGGCTGTTTTAAACGTTCCTGAATTAAACCTAATAACAATTCATCGGGGACTAATTCGCCCTTTTCCACATAAGCTTGTGCTTGCTGACCAAGTTCTGTCTTCTCTGTAATTGCTTGACGCAAAATTTCACCGGTAGAAATATGGGGAATCGTCAGAGATTCCGCTAATTTTGCCGCTTGGGTCCCTTTTCCCGATCCGGGCGGTCCCAAAAATATCACACCGATCCGTTTGCTCATGGATTAAATATAGGGTTTTAAGGGAAAAAATAACCAGTAACCGCTAAAAGGTCACTGGTTAACTATCTAACTACTGTTTAATCATGTCCTCATAGCGTTGAGACATGACATAGGTTTGAATTTGTTTGGCGGTATCGATCGCCACCCCCACCAGAATTAACAGGGAAGTTGCCCCCAAACCGCGAAAAGTGGTGACACCGGTAGCGCTTTCTACTACAGTCGGCACAGTAGCCACCAAACTTAAAAAGAGAGCGCCCAAAAGGGTGAGACGATTCAGCACCCCTTCCAGATAATTAGTAGTAGCGGTTCCCGGTCGAATCCCCGGAATACTGGCCCCCATTTTTTTCAGGTTTTGGGACATATCTTTGGGGTTAACGATCAGGGAAGCGTAGAAGAAACTAAAACCGAGAATTAGTAAGCTATAAAAAGCCACATAACCCCAACTATCGGGACGCAGGGCATTAACCAACTGAACTAAAACCTGACCAACCGGGTTATCGGTGGGTAAAGCTTGCACCAATTGGAAAGGTAACACCAAAACTGCCGAGGCGAAAATAATCGGCATCACGCCCCCTTGATTGAGTCGTAGGGGTAGATAACTGGTTCTTTCCCGATAGAGACGACGACCGACCTGACGACGGGCAGAAACAATCGGAATCCGACGGGTTCCTTCCTGAACAAAAACAATGCCGATAATCATCACCAAGAAAACCAGCAAGAGAATCACCACTTGAGCGATCGCTTGTCGGCCACCCTGTTGAGCAAAAGTAATCGTATCACCGAGGGTTTTCGGTAAAACAGCGACAATATTCACAAAAATCAGCAAAGATGCTCCATTTCCCAGACCGCGTTCCGTAATCAGTTCCGAAATCCACATCACGAACATAGAACCGGCCACTAAAGCGAGAACCGTAGCAGCGATCGAGGGTAAAGTTCCGTCCACAACGCCGTTAGCCACCAATAAACCGAGAGTAATGCCGATACTTTGAATAATTGCCCAACCAAAGGCAATATAACGGGTAATTTGGGCAATTTTTCGCCGTCCTGCTTCTCCTTCATTTTTCTGTAAATCTTCCAAAGAAGGAAGGGCAGCGGTGAGCAGTTGCACGATAATTGAGGCGTTGATATAGGGAAGAATGCCGAGGGCAAAAATCCCTAACGTCGATAATCCTCCCCCGGTAAACAGGTCAAGGATTCCCAACGCGGCGTTACTTTGAATAATTTCTGCTAATCTTGCCCGATCCAAACCGGGTATCGGTACAAACATCCCAAAACGGAGCAGAATCAGTAAACCCAATGTAACCAACAAGCGACCGCGTAAACCGGCCGCCTGTGCCATTTGCATAAACGTTTCCTGTGCCGTGGGAGCCTTATCACGACTGACGACCATTAACAGTTACCTCTAGTGCAGTTTTTTTATGGGAAAAAGTAATCGAGGGGGAAAACTTTCTCGATTTTTTTAAGATTTCCCCTGTCTTTATTTTGACATCCTCACCGCCGTAAACGGACGGTGATTCCCAAACCTCACGATTTAGGTTTCTGCTTCTTTCCCTTGCGGGGTTCCGCACCTGCCTTAACAGATTTACTCTGTTCTGGTCTTATGGTCGCTCTACAGACTGA
>NZ_JADBSA010000169.1:0-9913 GCF_020246945.1 Microcystis sp. M113S1
CACAACTAACGTCATTGAGAAAGTTTAATTCTTCTTGCTTTTTCCAATCGGTCAACATTGAAGACGTTTCAGTATATCCTACTCTTGCTTGTCTTTCGTACCATGCTTGTGTTCTGAGATGGAGAGCTTTGTTGTAAACCAATCTTACACAGCCCAAAGTGCGCCGCAATAGCGACTCTTGTTCGGGTGTGGGGTAAAATCGAAACGAATAGGCTTTTTCCATGTCTCACATTCTAGCATATATTTGGTAAATGCGCTAGTATTTAACGGTAAAGCCGTCGTAGAACGACGGGGTTTCAGACCCAAAATTTTCGATGATTATGAATCCCCCATTAACCATGGCTATTTTAGAAAATTTTCTCGAAGTCGGCTCTCTCAAGTGGTTTTATCGACAGGTTAACCCCGCTCAACAACCAGATACAACCCCCGTGATCCTACTTCATGGTTTACCCGCCCATAGCTATATTTGGCGGGAATTATTAACCAGTTTAGAAGAATATAACATTAATGCTATTGCCCCCGATTGGATCGGTTCCGGTTTATCCGCTAAACCCGATGCCAGAGAATTCGCCTACACACCTAGCGCTTTTTGTCAAGCCTTGGCCGATTTTATTCAAGCTCTCCAATTGCCGAAAATCTCGTTAATTGTGCAAGGTTTTTTAGCCTCCGTCGGCCTACAATACGCCCTAGAAAATCCCGATAAAATTGAGCGCTTGGTCGTTTTAAATACTCCCCTCTCCAGGGATGTCAAATTACCCTGGATAATGAAACAATGGGGCCTACCTTTCCTCGGAGATATGGCGACTCAAGATCCCTTATTAGTCGATCGTACTTTAGAAACTGGTAGCGGTTTTGTGATTAGTGATGCAGATCTGGCTATTTTCCGTCAACCCTATCTAAAAACTTCGGCAGTGGGTCGCGCTTTACTGGCCACGATTCGCAATTTAAACCTATCGAAAACTATGGCAGAAATTGAGACAGGTTTAGAGAACTTGGAAAAACCTATCCTTTTTGTCTGGGGAATGGGCGATCCTTGGTTATCTTCTGTCACTGTGGAAAAATTAGCCACTAAATCAGGAGTGGAATTAATCTCCCTTGCGGAAGCGAAACACTATCCCCAAGAACATTGGTCAAAAGAAATTAATCCCCGGATTATTAATTTTCTCGGACGCAAAACCTAAAGGGCTATTTAAGGTGACGCAGAAATTTTTTCAATTACCCTTCTCTGATTATAGTAGAAGCGGAGGCTTTGCTTTTTCAAAATTTCTGCGTTTAGGGCTAGTAATTTCTCGATATAACAAAAAATTATTGAAGTTTAAATAGTGATAAAAATTTTTGTTCGTTCAAAACCATAGGTAAGGAGGAGATATAGGAATGATGATCTAGGAAAAGAATTAAACAAACGATTGTTTACTTATGAAATTTACAAAATTTGACTGGGATCAGTCTAAAAGATATTCTAATATAGAGAAGCATGGGATAGATTTTGCGGCTGTTCCTCCTATTTTCGATGGTCACTGTCTAATCAGAGAAGATAATCGCCAAGATTACCAAGAAATAAGGATGTGTTTGCTGGGACAATTAAACGGGATAATCTGTTATGTTGTCTATACTATAAGAGGGGAAACTTGCCGATTGATTAGTGCTAGGAGAGCAAACGAACGTGAGCGAAGAAAGTATCAAGAGAGTATCCACCAAGATGGGGATTCTTAACACAAAAGAGGAAAGGCAAGATTTAACCGATTGGGAGCGAGTTAAATCGATGAGCGATGCAGAAATCGAGGCTAATGCTTTGTCTGATCCCGATGCGCTCCCTTTTGATGATGATTGGGAAAATGCGGCGATCATTTCCGCTTACAATAAATTAACATCTCAATAATTAATTGCTAAAACTGATAATTGTCTCAGGGTTACTTGTTATGAAAGTTTAATAGACTGTTGTTCAAGAAAATAGTGATAAAATTTTTTGTTAGCCCAAAGTAATAAGCAGGTAATCATTTGAGAGTAATGATTCCACGTTACCATCAAATCGAATTACTTAATATTGATTATTTGAACCATATTTTCAAGTCTATGTATATAGGCCTGATGATATCTCCATGCTTCTAAAATACTTTGTAATAATTCATCTTTTGAAAAACAACCAGAATCAGCTACATCTTCAATTTGTCTGATTAGATCATCTTCTAACTCCAATTCTAGCATACTCACTTGTTTAGTTGTGTCTGCCATACTGTTATCTATCTAAAAGTTGATGGAACTATCATACCATAGGAACTCAGCACTATGGTATCTATTAAACCCCACAATATACCCATTGATATGCCTTGCATATATGTGTATATAATACCACCTACTAAATACCCTATTATACCCCCTGTTACACCTAAGCATGAATAAAACCTAAGATTATTTTGGTTAAAATTTGTGAAAAATAGCTTTTTAATAGCAAATAAGTCGATAAGTCGATGGTATTTGACCTATTGCACCCATTAAGTACCGTCAGGACTCGTTTATGTTGACTTAACATATCTGGTGCGATTGCTTGACATATCTAGTGTAATTGCTTGACATATCTGGTGTAATTAGGGTAAGATCGGATACTGTACTTAGGATGCTAAGTTTCTAAAGGCAGACTATTACTGAATTAACAAAAAAAAATGGCTACCAGACAATTTCGAGTAAATCTTAGTCAAAAGGACTCTGAATATCTTAAAGAAATAGCTAAAGAGCTAGACTTAACAGAGTCTGAAGTCATTCGTAAAGGATTAAAACTCATGGCTTTATATGCTAAAACTGAGACGGAGGAAGATACTCAATTAATACTTCAAAAAGGTAATGAACAGAGACCATTACTAATTGTTTAGTTATGACCAGTGATTCAAAAAATGAGACAGGGGAAGTTAACAACCCAAAAGATCCCAGCGCTTCTTTGGCTCTTCCAACTGAAAGGAACTCTGTGCGTCATAATCTAAAGAAGAATCCGGAGCCTTATCATTTAGACAATGAAGTATCTGCATTTGGTAAACCAGCTACAGCTATATCACCCTCAGACCAAAGACATAATTTTAATACTAAAGTAGCTGGTTCCTTAGCAAGGTGGCTTTGGTTGGGATTGTTAGCCACTGCTGGTTTACAAATTCTTTCTATTTGTCTCATTTCTTTTGCTTCTCTTGGAATTTTTAATTTAAATATAAATTTGAAAGCTATCGAAGAACAAGAAGTACAAAGTAGAGTGGATAAAGCGGCAACCCTAATTAATGATTCTTCTAAGACAATTTATACTTTTTTAGGGCCAATAGCTACAGCAGTCACCGCCTTTTATTTTAGTGGTTTGGGTAGTTCGTCGAAAACTAACGATGAAAACTCTGAAAATGAAAGAAATGAATAGAACTTTCAAAAAAACACGAAAAAATCTCTCTTATTGGTAATTTTAGTACAAAGGCTAGAAATCTCAACCCCAGAAACCTCTCCTCCCCACTCTCCTATACTTTTAAAGAGGAATAAAGTTTTAGCTTAATTAATCTGGTTAGAGGCCTGTTTTTATCGTCTCTAAATACCCCTGATAACTTGACCGGAACTGTTCGATCGATAAGTCCTTTGTCCAATATTCTACTAGAGCATGACCCCAAGCCCAAGCTTCCTTGTCGGCAGTGCTAGAATTTTCTAATAGTATTGGCCAAAGTGCCAATAAATCAAAACTTTTATTCTCTGGATTCAAGAGAGAAAAAAGCTCATAGGCCATCTGTAATTTACCGATCGCTACCGGTAATTGTTCCACAGGAATTTGTTCGGCTAAAAGATAGGCTAAAGTCGGTCTTCCCGTGGCTAAAGTGGAGATAAAACCTAGAATAGGACTTTTTAATAGGGCCGTTAAACCTTGCCCCGTGGCCATCTGTAAAGTATAGCGATCGATTATTTTAGCCGCTGCCAGAGTTCGAGTTTCTAAATCCGCTAAAAAACGGGCTAAACGCAACTGTTTTGCGGGCGAAATTGCCCCCAGCAAAGCGATTGATAACTCCTCATCCCCCCAAGCTTCTCTATCCGGCTGTTGACTGACCATCGGCAAAATGCGATCGCAGAGTTCCTCGAATAATTCCGCCCGATACTGCAAGCATTCGCGGATATTGACTTCTTTGGGACTTTCTCCCGTCAGCCAATTATAGGGGGGTTGCCACTCTCGCAGCGGACGCAGGCGATCGACTTGAGAAACACACACTATAACTGGTAAATTGTCAATAGTTTGTTGCAAATCTTTAAGAAAAGCCTCATCCATAGCCAGGGCGGGATCGAGGGCGGGGGTGACAAGAATCAATAAATCGGCGTTTTCGGCATAATTGAGAACCTTTTGCCGATAATCAGCCCGATTTGCCTGTTCGTAGCCCGGGGTATCCCAGAGGATTAACTCGTCTCCTTCTGGGGTTTGCCAATGGTAGGATTGGATTGCGTCGGTACTAGGCAATAGATCCACTTGGGCCAAATCGGCCCGAAAGAGAGTATTGATTAAACTGCTTTTGCCGGCCCCAGTGCGTCCAACCAGCAGAATATTAACCGGTTGGCGATCGATTTCCGTGATCGGTTCAGCTTGGGCGAGAATTTCTTTGAGAGTAGTAGTGGCGATTTTCGTCTTGGTGGGGAGAGTGGGGGCGAGATTACTGCCACTGTAGAGTAACACCGCTTGGCGAGAGAGGTTTCTCAGGGCATTTTCCCGCAAAACTTGCCCTAAATTGACTAATAATTGCTGATCCGCTCGATCGCTGTACTTTTGACTGGCAACTTTAGCCACAGCCGCGGCGGGATTGATTAGCCATTGCGCCCAATTCCAGACCTGCCAAAGTTTCCGGGCTGAGGGTTGCAATTTTTGATAAACTTCGTAGGCTTGATAGGCTTGACCGATGGTGATTTGATTCAGGGCCGGGGAGAGATTCTGCATCCAGCGATCGCTATCATCCACAGTTCCCCGAATTAAACCGTAGGCCTGGGGAATGTAAATATTTAATAAGGGGTACTTGACATCGGGGTAATATATCTGGGCGATGGCATTGACCAAATCCTGACAGCGTTGCCAAAAAGTCGCCCAATCTTCCCACACCGGGCGATCATTGCGGGCCTCGGCGATAATCCTCTCGATAATTTCCTCGACATTTCCCCCGGAATCACCGTCAGGAGGGGTTAATTCTGCCTTAATTTCCCCAATGGCGGCTTCAATTTCCCCGACTACTGGGCGCGTCCATCTGACCAACAGGAAGCGCCAAGCAACAAAAATCAGGGTAAAAACTGCCCAAATCCAATTTAAACCCCATTGATTGATCTGAAAGCCGGCGGCCACGATCAGAAAAATCACCACGGCGGCGATCGGAACTGCTAAAATCAACCCTTGCCAAGTTTTTAACCGTAACATTGCTCGATCTGGTTTTTTTCCATTCTACCGATCTCCGATTCTGGGTTAGGGGGGCAGAAATTAGACAGTGGCATCAATTTGGGCGAGGATTGCCGTGGACAACTGACAAAGTTGTTGATGACAAGGACCATTACTAGCCATGATCCCCCCCCATTGCCGCACATCGCCGCGATTATAGCGCACGGGTTGACCATCAAAATAGGAAAATTTGCCGCCTGCTTCCGTTAAAATCAACTCCGGTGCGGCAAAATCCCAGTCTTTAGCCGCCGATTTCCCCGATAGGGAGATATAAACATCGGATTTTTGTTCGAGGATCGTGGCAATTTTACAGCCCACACTACCCACATAATTTTTACCAAAGAAAGGTATTTGACTTAATAAATTATCAAAACGTTGGTCGCGATGGGTACGACTAACCACCAGATAGAGGTCGGTAATTTTATCTTTATTGGCAACTTTTACCTGTGTAATATTGCCGTCGCTAGTTTCTAGAAAAGTACCTTTTCCTTTTTGGGCAAAATAGAGTTTTTCTTGATCTGGTAGGGCAACCACGGCGATTATCGGTCTTCCTTGATAACATAAGGCGATATGTAGGGCATATTCTCCCGTTTTGTCGATAAAATCCCGGGTTCCGTCCAAAGGATCGATAATCCATACCCAATCTTTCGGGATAGCTTCATTGCCCTGATGGGTTTCCTCGCTCAGATAACCAAAGTCGATATCAGAAAAATTTGTTTGTAATTCCCCTAAAATATAGTTATTTGCCGCTAAATCCGCCGCCGTCACTGGTCCGCCTTTTTTTTCCTCGTTGATGGCTAAATCCTGTTCACCCCGGTGGTAGGATTGGAGAATTTTAGCACCACCCCAACCCACGGCACGAGTCACAGCTAAAATGCGATCGAGCGTTTTGGTATCTTGACAGGTTAAATTAAGCATAAATAGCCTCAGTTTTTCAGACCTATTATCCACTAAATTAAAAGACTGGCTTCTTAGCTTATCATCCCTTGTTTCCTAGCTCCTGACTTGCTTAATTTTGCTCTTGCCAAAAATAATCGGCGGGTTTTTTGGTTTCTGCTGGTGATGATTGAGGAGCGTCTCCCAAGAAAACCGAGCGCTGGATGACGCGATCGCCTAATCTTCTTTGGACTCGACTGGGAATACCGTAACCGTAGGCAATATGACCTTTTCCTGCTAGGACGATGATCTGATAGTTCGGATGAGCTTGCCAGAATTTAGCGATCGCATCGGCCATGGTTTCATCCCAGAGGACCTGTGCCAAAAAAAAGCGATCGAATCCCTGACTTTGGCCTCCGGTGTGTTGCTGATAAACGGCTAATATCTGTTGACGATACTCCTCGTTATCCTGGTTTATTTCGCTTTTAGGGGGGATGTAGGTCATTTCTGAGGTGGAGAGGCTTTCTAAGCCCTCCTGTGCCACTTTTCTAGTGATTTCCGTGGGTGTATTTAGGGCGATCGCTGGTAGTTGTTTCGCCTTGGCCAAGCGCAGGATCGGGGCGTAAAATTCCCAATCAAATCCCCAACGTTGGTCGTATTCACTTTTTTCTCTCAACTGATTTTCGCTAATTTGGCCCGCTAAATACTGATCCAAATAGATTTGGTAAGGACGTTGAAACATCTCAAAAGCGATCGCTATTTGGGGATTATTGGCCTGTAAATACTTGATAATAGCTAATTGGGCCTGATGATCGCCTTGACTATCGTGCCTTTCTGCCAGATAAATAATCTCGGCTGTTTTTAAATCTGCAAGAATTTGTTTTTGGCTATTAGTAAAACTCCAGGCCCGGGGCAGGAAAATAAACAGTAAGCAGAGGGCAAGGAAAACAGGAAAAAAGCGTCGAGAGAATTTCATCTTTTTAAAGGCCTTTTAAAAAACTGATCTTAACCGAAGCCAAGACAAAAAGGGTGGGCAATGCCCACCCGAAAAAATTTTCCGAGAACCTTTTTGGTTTAGTAGGTTTCTACGTGCCAGCGATGTTCTTTTTTCAGTTGTTTCTGATAGACAGACCAATCAGCGCCATTTTTGGCGGCGGCACCGGTGATAGCATCGTCGATACCATCTTCCATCCCTTTCAGTCCGCACATATAAGCGTGGGTTTTGGGACTTTGGAGTAGATTCCAAATTTCGTCAGCGTGTTCGGCTACCCGGTGTTGAATATACATTCTACCTCCCTGGGGATTTTGCTGTTCCCGGCTGATGGCATAGGTGAGACGGAAGTTATCGGGGAATTCCGCCGCTATTTTCTCTAATTCTTCTTGGTAGAGAATATTCGCCGTTTTGGGAACTCCGAAAATCAACCAAGCTAGACCTTTGAATTTATAATCTTCGTGTTGTTCCTTGAACATCCGCCAGAGGAAAGCTCGGAAGGGAGCGATTCCGGTCCCGGTGGCCATCATAATGATAGTGGCATCTTCGTCATCTGGTAGCAGCATTTCCTTACCCACCGGACCGGTAATAGCCACATCAGCACCCACCTCTATATGACAAAGATGGGTGGAACAAACTCCATAAACGGTTTCCTTGGTTTCTGGGTGTTGGTATTCTAACTGACGCACGCAGAGGGATACGGTTTTATCGTCTAATTTATCACCATGACGGGTGGAGGCGATCGAATAGAGTCTCAATTTATGAGGTTTGCCATTAGCATCGGTCCCCGGGGGGATAATACCGATACTTTGCCCTTCTAAATAGCGTAAATCGCCCCCAGAAAGGTCAAAGGTGACGTGTTGTACGATACCGATACCTCCCTCATCAACGAGAGCATAATTCTCGATACATTTGCCGATAAAGGGTTGGTTCGGACGGTAGATGTTGACGGGGATATCTGTTTTTTCTTTCGCTTGAGTCATGGCCTTTTTCTTGGTCTGTTCGGGGACGGGCGATGATTGAGCGATTGGCTGTGGTGTGGAGGCACTAGAAACAGTTGCTACGGGGGCAATCCCATTTAAGGGTTTGATGCTGACGATACGACCACCTAAACGGGTAATCCGACGCATTTCTTGATTCATGCGACTGTAGGGAACCGTGAAAAACACGCTTCCACTCTGACGGATTGAATAATCCAAGCTGTCAGTATTGTCGTTTTGATTGAGACCCGCCACTTCGTAAACAAATAAACGGCTTCCCGCTAGTGTACTCGGACTGTACATTAAATATAACTCCCAACTCAAGTCACGATAATCGTTCCATAGTTTAGCCTACCATCGGTACACTACACCTAGGCCTAATTGAGAGTTATCTTAAAAAAACCACAGACATCGCTTTTATCTTTTCCTTAAGGATAGGTCAACTCTCTGGTTAAAAACTGTTACACTTGTAGCATTTTTACTTTTTATTAAGATTTATGCTACTTTTCCCTATTTATGCTACAAATCCCCCTAGTTCGCCTGATGAGGACAAGAGCGGGGGAGAGATATTACCGATAATTATTTTTTCAACTACTGGGCTGCAGCTGCGTTTAAGGGTTTAATGCTGACGATGCGAGCGCCTAAACGGGTAATCCGACGCATTTCTTGATTCATGCGGCTATAGGGAACGGTTAAAAAGACACTGCCACTCTTACGGATAGAATAATCTAGGTTATCAGTCTTGTCATTTTGACTCAAACCGACGACTTCATAGACAAAAAGGCGATTTTCTTTGGCACTAGAGAGACTTTGCATCTAAATGGCTCCTACTTGATGTTATAGTTCTCTAGTTTAGCCTAGCAGCGAGACTAGCAATCTAGTTAATGGCCGATTGACGGTTGTTTATTTTACCATGACGCTCGATCGCAATTGTCCACAGGCCGCATCGGCCGCTAAACCTCTTTTTCCTGTTCTAAAATAGTTTTAAAAGCTCTGATTCTTTTTTCATCAGGCCGTTGATAATCCACCTCTTGAATAGGATTAAGTGATCGCTGTTAATTGTTTGAAGATAAGCCTGCTGATAAGTCGCAACGCTACCACCTTGATCTAGTGTAGTCGATTGATGTTGTCCTACTTATCATCCCCGATGATTTCTCGCAGGTCTGGATGAAAGTGAATGTGGGTAATATACACTCCTTTAGGGGTCTGTAAGGTGACAAATTCTACAAACAAAGAATCTTGTTCGTGCTGAAGTTTCAGGAAAAAACGTCTTAAAAACTTATTCTGGGGATAGATAAGTTCTTGCAGAAAAGTAGATTGTTTACAAGGTCCACTAGCTTGAGTGTATTGTTTGAGAATTTTTTTCATTTGTAAACGGGATTCCTCCCAGATATGGACATCCCTTCTAGCTTGTTCGGCCGATTCAAAAAAATCCTCTTGACATCCTCACCGCCGTAAACGGACGGTGATTCCCAAACCTCACGATTTAGGTTTCTGCTTCTTTCCCTTGCGGGGTTTCGCAGCTGCCTTAACAGATTTACTCTGTTCTGGTCTTATGGTCGCTCTACAGACTGACACCGCAAGTCCTGCGGCCAAAATATTTTTACTGGCGTTAATATCTCGGTCATGGTGTGTCCCACAGTCTGG
>NZ_JADBSA010000017.1:0-8838 GCF_020246945.1 Microcystis sp. M113S1
ATCAGCAAAGTCTGATAAATATGGGCGTAACTTTCGGATAATTTCCCGATGGGAGCCAACGTCTCAGCGATGTTCCTGTTGCGGGAATATCGGCGGGAAAAAGGCGTTAAATATCCGTGAGTGGGAATGTCTTTTCTGTGGCACTTTTCATGATCGAGATGTAAACGCTGCGGTAAATATCAAGGTCGCCGGAGGACATTCGGAGACTTTAAATGGACGTGGAGGAAAGCGTAAGACTTCTGTTAAAGAAGCAGCATCCCGTGAAGCGTCAACCCCATTCAGCGACCATCTTAAAAAGGTGGCGTGGTGAGGAATCACCGTCCGTTTACGGCGGTGAGGATGTCAACTTTCTAGAAAAAACTCCCCCTACCGCAACTTTATGACCCCTAGTAGCCCTTCTAACCCCTCTTTCGACTGGTTTAACCCCTCGCCCCAGCAAGACAGCGATTTACTGGCACAAATCGGCTTTATCCCCGGGTTCAAAGAATTTCTGACCCTGCGACAGGTTCACGCCTTGGAACACGCCACCGTCTGGGTATTAAGCGAAATGGCTGCCCGTCGTCAATCGCCTTTTGACCATTCCCAAGCGGATAACGAGGCCCTAGGGGGACTCTCCACCGATAGGGGTTTTTATCTCTACGGACAGGTTAATACGAATGAACTGCAAATTGCGGCCAAACAGGCGCTCCATCGTCTCAAAAATGGCGAGGGGCAATTGGCATTACATCCGCGTTGTGGCACCAATTTATCGGTAACTTTAGCCTTAACCGCCGGCTTAGTCTTAGGAACTCATCTTCTCTTACCCAGAGGTCCGATTTCTCAGTTATTAGGCTTAGGTTTAGCCACCGCCGCCGCTTTTCAAATCGGGCCAGATGTGGGAATGTCGGCCCAAAAATACCTGACTACGGCCATTCCTTTTAACTTAACAATCGTTAACATTACACCAAAGGCAGACCTATGGGGACGTTCGGGGCATTTTGTCCAAACAGAGTGGCAAGATTTGCAATAAAACTTAAAGTAAAAACCCTTTCGGCAAACTCGCTCTGATTGTAACCTGTTAACTAAACCCTTAAAAAAAAACAACAGCTATGTCTGGAATCGAACGCGGAGCCCAAGTTAGAATCAAACGTAAAGAGTCTTACTGGTACAAAGGTGTGGGAACCGTAGCCAGTGTTGATAAAAGTGGTATCCTCTATCCCGTTATCGTCCGTTTTGATACTGTTAACTACGCCGGTTTTAGTGGCAGCGCCAGTGGACTGAATACCAATAACTTCGCTGAAAGTGAATTGGAACTCGTTAAGGCTGCCCCCGCTAAGAAATAAAGCTGAGTAAAATTCGGCCTATCATCACCGACTGACTGACGGGAATTCTCTCTTGTCGGTCGTTTTTTTATAGCTATCAGCCTTGAATCAGTTATCAGTTATCAGTTATCAGTTATCAGTAAACAGTTATCAGTTCACTGATTACTGTTTACTGATATTACATTTTGGGCGCACGCGATGCGCCCCTACCATATAAAAACTGACTAATAAATTATCTAAAAGTCGCTGTAACCTTTAGCCAGCAAGAGTTAATGAGTTTAATTATCCTAGATGATTTCTTAAATACTTGACAAAATATATTTAAATAATTTATAATATTAAATAACCCAAAATCATGATAATGTGCTATCAACATAATCGGGTTTGGGTTGTTTAACAATTAGTTTTTCAGTAATCAAATCAGGAATTTATGAGCATTTTAGAACTCATAGAACAAAGACTAGAAGAAAACTTTACCCTCCACGAACAATATCTAAATCCCCAGATGGTTCGGGTACTGAAAACGATCGGTTACGATCGCCACTACGTTAAAGCCCAAGGTCCATACTTGTTCGACAATCACGGGGAAAAGTATCTGGATTTACTGAGTGGTTTTGGTGTTTTCGCCCTCGGACGCAATCACCCCAAGATAGTGCAAGCTTTACAGGAAGTATTGACGGCAGAACTGCCCAATTTAGTCCAATTGGATGCTTCCATCCTAGCGGGATTGCTGGCCGAACGGTTAGCAGCGATCGCACCGACAGGATTAGAACGAGTTTTCTTTGCCAATTCCGGCACAGAAACCGTCGAGGCCGCCATTAAATTCAGCCGCTACGCCACCGGACGCAGCAAAATTGTTTACTGTCAGGGAGGCTACCACGGTTTAACCATGGGTTCCCTTTCCGCCACCGGCGATCCCCATTATCGCCAGGGATTTGGACCTTTTGTCGCCGATTTTGAGGAAATTCCCTTCGGCGATCTGGCTGCGCTCGAAAAAGCTCTAATTAACCAAGAAGTAGCGGCTTTTATTACCGAACCGATCCAAGGTCACGGGGTGAGAATTCCCGAACCGAACTATCTCCCCGCAGCGGCTGCCCTTTGTCGTCGTTACGGCACTCTTTTTGTGGCCGATGAAGTGCAGACCGGTTTAGGCCGGACTGGCAAAATTTGGGCAGTGGAACATTGGGGGGTAGAACCAGACATTTTATGCGTTGCCAAGGCTCTTTCGGGCGGTTTTGTGCCAGTGGGAGCGGTTCTCTGTCGTCCCTGGATCTTCGATCGAGTATTCGATCGCATGGACCGTTCTGTGGTTCACGGTAGCACTTTTGGGAAAAATAATCTGGCCATGGCCGCCGGTATCGCCACTTTACAGGTAATCGAGGAGGAAAAATTAGTGGAGCGCTCGGCTGTAATCGGTCAACAAATTATCGCAGAACTACAGCCCCTCGTAGATCAGTACGAATGTTTGCAGGAAGTGCGGGGATTGGGTATGATGATGGCCTTGGAATTTGCCGAACCGAGCAGTTGGTCATTAAAAGCCGCCTGGAAAATGCTAGAAACCGCCAATAAAGGGCTATTTTCCCAGTTAATCGTCGTTCCCCTCTTTACCCGCCATCAAATTCTCTCGCAGGTTTCCGGCCACGGCATGAATATCATCAAGTTTATCCCCCCCCTCACCCTCTCCGATCAGGATTGCCGTTGGATTGTCACCGCCGTTAAGGATGTGGTCGCTGATGCTCACCGCCTCCCCGGGGCCGCTTGGGAATTCGGCAAAACCTTGGCCAGCCAAGCTATACGCCAAAAAACCGCCAAAAAATAGGTTAATATGTCCAGTTTGTTTCATCCCCTCTGCGGTAGTAACCTTAGCACTCTCCTTCGTTTATTTTTGACCAATGGCGGCATCGATCGCCCCAATTTGGCCCCGGCAACCCTGGCGCTGGCAGTTACCCTGGCGCGACTACCTTTTTCTACCCTAGAACGGATTTTAATGACAGGGTTTTATGAGCGCCGCGTGGAGGTAAAAGCACCCATTTTTATTGTCGGCTATTGGCGCAGCGGCACGACCCATCTGCACAATTTACTCGGTCAATCGGAGCATTTTGGCTATATTTCGCCCCTAGCGGTGGGATTACCCTGGGATATCCTCGGTATCGTCCGCTTATTACAACCGCTGCTGGAATTAGCTCTACCGAGCGATCGCCATGTGGATAACGTTGCCGTTACTCCCGATTCCCCCCAAGAAGACTCGATCGCCCTGGCCAGCATGATCCCCCTTTCCTACTACCATGGTTTATACTTTCCCCAACGTTTTCAGTATCATTTCGATCGAGGGGTTTTTTTTCAAGGCTGCAGCGAGAAAGAAATCGCCACTTGGCAACGTTGGCATACTCATCTATTAAAAAAAGTTTCCATCCATCAAAAAGGCAAACAATTACTAATCAAAAACCCCGTTTATACGACACACATTGCCAAATTACGAACTATCTGGCCCGATGCTAAATTTATCCATATCTATCGCAATCCCTATCTAGTTTTTCCCTCAACCCGCCACTTTTTTACCCGCATCTTACCAGAACTAGCACTGCAATCCTACGATAATTTATCTATTGATGTCATCGAGCAGGTAATTCTGAAAAGTTATCCCCTAATGCTCAATTCTCTCCTGCGAGATAGTGCCGATTTACCCGCCGATAGTTTTGTAGAAATTCGTTTTGAAGATTTAGAAAAAAAAACCCTAGCACAAATCGAGAAAATTTACGATCAACTGCAACTTCCCGACTTAAAAATAGCTATGCCTCGCTTTGAGAAATATATCAGCAGTCTGCAAGGATATAAAAAAAATAATTATCCCCCAGACCCAAAAGCGATCGAATTAGTCGAATCTCATTGGCTACCATTTATTCAACGTTGGAACTATTTTTAGTTATCAGCTTTTTCAGTTATCAGTTATCAGTTATCAGTTATCAGTGATCAGTGATCAGTTATCAGTGATCAGTCATCAGCGATAAGTCATCAGTTATCAGTGATAAGTCATCAGTCATCAGTGATAAGTCATAATTAATAATTAATAATTCATAATTCATAATTTAATATGAAATATCTTAAATTTATCTTTCTGGGTTTAGGTTTTGTTTTACTAGGGGTAATTTTACGACAAACCAATCTACAAGAAGTGTGGCAACAAATCACCCTAGTCGGTTGGTGGGGAATGACATTAGTAATTATTTTGTATTTCCTAGAATTTCTCACCGATGTTTTTACTTGGCAACTAACTTTTAAAAGCATTCCTATCCAACCTCGATGGACAATTCGCCTATTATTAATTTACATGGTAGGGGCAGCCTTTAATCGGGTGACTCCCTTCGCTTCTTTGGGAGGAGAAGGTTTTAAAGCAGTGATGTTGAAAAGTCACTATCAGATTAGCTATAAAGAAACCAGTGCTTCGATCATTCTGACCAAGACATTAAATACTGCTTCCCTTGTCTTCTTTGCAATTATCGGGTTTTTTCTGCTCCTAGCTTCCCCAAAATTTTCTAATTCTTTTAAAACTTTGACTGGATTAAGTCTAGCTATATTCTCCAGTTGTATCCTGATATTTTTCTTGATTCAGCGATTCCGTTTATCCTCCCGAATAGTTAATCGATTAGGTCATTCTTTTTTAGGCGATCGCCTAGCTAAACCTTTAGAAAATCTTCGCAGTGTCGATGATCGTTTAGGGGAATTTTACCGCAATCTGCCACTATTTAGAAATGGCTTGATCGTCGGTTTTCTGAATTGGCCTCTCGGAGTTTTAGAAATCTATGTTTTAATGCAATTTCTCCAACATCCGATCAGTTTTGCCGATGCTTGGTTATTTGATTCCGTTGCTCAATTGGTGCGCGCTGGAACCTTTTTTATTCCCGCTAATATCGGTACTTTAGAAGGTTCTTTAGTGCTGCTGGGTGCTTCCTTAACCGGTAGTCTAGAATTAGGTTTAGCGATTTCTGTAATTCGCCGGGTTAAAGATATTCTCTGGATTATATTAGGTTTGTTGATCTGGTGGTTATTTTCCCTAAGACCGACTTTACCCGATCGCTCTTCAAAATAATCTCAATCAGTCAACTCCCGATTATTCATCCTGTAATTTTTCGCGTACATTGCGAACAATCCGCGATAATTCACTCTTTTCATCGACGCTAATTTTAGTCGGGGAACCACTAATAATCCGCTCGTAATTGCGGAAAGAATCCTTGATATCGGCCCCGTCCTGACTGATAGTATATTCACGAATCCCTTTATCGTGCCAAGAACCGCGCATCTTAAAGACGTTAATCGCTCGGGACATTTCGCCGCGAATTTCCACATACTGCAACATTAAAATCGTGTCGGTAATCGTAGAAATATGGGATTCGGTGATCGAGTGCGCTCCCATAAATTGATCGGTGGTATTGGTGAAAAATCCCGTAATTTCCTCCTGTTTGGCGTATCCTGTCACCCCGATCACAAATTGCCGAAAAGCATTATTTGTCACCCCGCGCGCGAGCGCCGATAGAGAATCAATAGCAATGCGGGAGGGTTTAAATTCCGAGATTTCCGACTTAATCATCTGTAAATGGTCTTCTAATCCCGCCGATTCGGGGTAAGAACACAACAATTTTAATAATCCCTTACGTTCCATCTCCTCAAAATCGATCCCCCAAGAAGAAGCATTTCGGGACAATTGGGCGCGAGATTCTTCATAAGCGAACAAAATCGCCCGCTCACCGCGCCGACAGCCTTCTTCCAGAAATTTACTGACTAGGAGAGTTTTACCCGTACCTGTTGCTCCTGTGGCCAAAATAATCGAATCCTTGAAAAAACCGCCTCCACACATATCATCAAGGGTTTTTACTCCCGAAGAAATGCGGACATTGGAGGAGCGCTGAGTTAAACGCATCGCACCGAGGGGGAAGATATTAATGCCATCATTGGTGATAGTAAAGGGATATTCCCCCTTCATGTGGGTTGTTCCCCGTAATTTGAGGATTTCTGCGGTTCTGCGTCGTCTTTCTCCCTCTAGCACGTTCCGCATAATTACCACATTATCAGAGACAAATTCCTCTACACCAAAACGGGCCACCGCTCCGTATTCTTCGATACGTTCCGTGGTCATAATTGAAGTCACTCCTAATAATTTTAACCGGGCCACGAGCCGAAAAATTTCTCGCCGCACCACTGACACCGCTTCGTACTGCTGAAAAACGGCAGTTACAGAGTCAATTGATACCAGTTTGGCTTTATATTTGGTAATTGCGTATTGAATGCGCTCGATTAGGGCCGAAAGATCAAAACTACCCACCACCTCTTGACCTTCCGGATCCGGAGAAGCATCGAGAATAAATAACTTACCCTGGTCAATTAATTCTTCTAAATCCCAACCAAAACTATAGGCATTTTGGATAATATCGGTGGGAGATTCTTCAAAAGTAACAAACAGGCCCGGATAGTCAAAATACTTGATACCGTGGTAGAGAAATTGAACGGCAAGCAGGGTTTTTCCCGTGCCAGAAGTGCCACTCACTAAGGTAGTTCGCCCCATGGGTAAACCACCGTGAGTGATCTCATCAAAACCTTCAATTAGGGTTCTAATTTTGCGAACACCTTTCGGTTTAATCGGTGGATTCAATTGGCTATTAGAGTTAGATTGAGTCATTATTTATCCAGCGAATATTTAAAGAGTAGGATTTTTATCTAATTTTTCAACAGAAACATATCAGGTCTGACTAGACACTTTATACCGTCTCGATTCCCATTGACTCTTGACTTTCCCATAGACGTACTAGATTACACCCCGATCATTTCTCCTTCAATAAATATAACCCGTCTAATCACCTATTGCCGAAGGCCTAGCTATCATTTTCTCGTTCACGAATTTCCTCGTACAGTAAGTCTAAACCGATCAGAACCTTCTCTCGATCGGACAAATCCCCGATAATTTTCCGCACTGGGGGAGGGAGGACTTTCGCGAGGGTAGGAGTAGCGAGAATCTTGTCTTCCTCCGCTAGTTGCGGGTTTTTCAGCACGTCAATCACTTTCAGCGCATACACTCCCTGAAATTCCTCTTCTAGGATATTTTTCAGGGTTTTCAAGGCACGCACGGAGTTGGGGGTATTGCCCGCGACGTACAGTTTTAAAACATAGGTTTTTTTAAAGACGCTCATAGGTTAGGATTAAAGGGGCTGGGGATAGGAGTTCATCGCTATTTATTGGGGAGATTTTAATCTATTCCCAATAATAAATCATAAGGGATATCCTCGCGAGGTATGGAACGACGGTACATTTCCCCTAGATGAGCAAGGATATCAATGAGAGCGAGACGATAATCTAGGAGAATTTCCTCACTTCTGCCTTCTAATTTTAACTGTTGGGAAAATTCATCCATTAACTCCATGTGAATTTCCAGAATTTGCGACACTGAGAGATCGGTAAAAAAGACATTATTAACCAATTCATCGATCGCTTGATTGATCGGATAATCCTGTTGGAAGTAATTTAAAATAATCTCCCGATAATCTCTTCTTAATTCCCGCAGTAATTCGTTTTTTTCCTCTGGGGCAAGATTGCGATAGAATAGCTGCGGGTTGCGTTTGTAGTAAACACCTAAATAGCCGAGTCTTTCTTTTAATTTTTCTGCTAAACGGCGCTGTTGTAGGAGGAGAAAACTGTGATTATTTTCCACGGGATTTGGTTGGTTAACAATCGTGTTAGGTTCGGAAAAAGAGCAATTAGGAGCTAAATGGAGAAATCGAGCGATCGCTTGGTCGATGACGGAGGTGATGCTGTCTAATTCCTTGACGGTAATTTGTAATTCGGCACTATGATAGAGACAGGTGGGAGAGTCATTCGTCTCGGCAGTGATGTTCTTGTCAGCGACAATGATCACTACGGGCAGTAAAATCCCCCCTTCGTAGAGTTGATTAAAAGTCGGCTGTAGGGAAGGATGAAAGACCACCAGTAAACAATCGATTTTTTCCTTCTCTGCCTCGATATTAGCCAGTAATTCGCTAGAAGACGACCCTAGGGTTAGATTATAGCGTTCATTAGCTAATAAAGCCGTCAAAGAATTAACCAGCCCCAGAGGTGAACTCACTCCCGTCAAGGGTGGGTCCGTTGGGACAAAAGCATAAATAGTCAGTCTCGGAGGCAACGTTTTCTCACCCGCAAGGTAGATAGAAAATAACAAACAATTAGGTTAGGCTTTCTCTGTTGAGAAGACAACCCCCTCGCCATCAAATCGGGGAAGTTAAAGTTAACTTTGCTTTTTGGCAGTGGGTATCGTAGTTAATTGTAATCAATGGAGCGGTTCTCTAGTTGAGCGAGCGTCATAATCAAGGTAGATTCAAGTTTTAGGACTACTAATAGTTTGGCCATCAGTTTGTTAATTAGGGTTTGCTGAATAAATCTAAAAACCTTATCCAACAAGGTTTTTAGACTTTTTTTCCCTCAAAAAGTGCCGACCCTTGGAGTGATTGGGGGGAAAATTCAGGGACTTTTTCCCTGAAAATTAGGTAATTGACCA